>DATMYG010000001.1:0-2802 GCA_035561055.1 Clostridia bacterium
GTGGCCCGGTAAGCTCCCCCTGCAGCACGACGCAGTCCGCCTTGCCCGAGAGGAAGGCGAAGTTGCAGCTGATGTAGGGCATCTCGACGATGCGCACGTTTTTGCCGGCGCAGACGAGCTGGGTCAAATCCCACTGGTCTGTGCTGGTCGGGTCGGCGGCGACGGTCATGCCGTCCTCGATCCCCCCCGCGTCCGGCCGGTTTACGTAAAGCGTGTACGGCCGCGAATATTCGCAGCCCTCGAGCGGGAACGCGAGCTCCAGCTCGGGGTAGCGCTCCTGATACTCCTCCGCGGCGGACTGTGTGACGACGACGAAATCGTACACTTCGCGGATTAGGGCGTCCGCGCGGTTCTTCGAGCCCTGCACAAAGGCGAAGGTGAAAGGCACGCTGCATTTGGTCATAGCCTGGCAGATGCCCGTGGCAAGTCCCGCGTGGTGTATGCTCAGCGGCGCGGGCATGGAGCCGGTGATGAAGTGCAGCCCCGCGTTGTCGAAGAGCTTTTTCTCATCCTTCGCAATCAGAAAAGAGCCGTTCTTGCCGCGCTTATCCAATGTAATCGCCCCGGCCTTCTCGAGGTGGTCGATCGCGTTCTGCACGATGCCGCGCGAGCAGCCGAACAGCTCCGTATATTCCTTGATGGTAAGTATTTTCGCGTTCGGCTCCGCGCCGAGCATCCCCCGCGCGATGCGCGTGCCTACCAGCCAATCCTTTTTGTATGGGATACCGATCATGGGCGCCTCTTTCCGAATGTACATTTTAGTGTACTTTATATTATTCTATGACCATCGGCGGATACTTGTCAATCCAAGAAATCTTTTTATCGAAAATTGACTGATTAGCTGAGATGATGCCGCAGAACGAGCAGGATAAAAAACCAGAGGTTCGGAGGACGGGCCTTGTTTTCTTCGCGGTATCCTATGATATCGCTTGCATTTGAGTACAAATCGATGTACACTTTCACAAAAGGAGGCGGCACTATGACGGATACCCCCCTTATTTTGACGTTCGATATCGGAACGCAAAGTGCGCGCGCAATGCTGATCAACAGCCGCGGCGACGTATTGTGCAAGTCACAGGAACATTTCGAAAAGCCTTATCACTCTCCGTATCCCGGCCGGGCGGAGCAGGACCCCGACTATTATTGGAATGCCATCTGCGAGACGAGCCGCGCGCTCAAAGCCCAGAACGAGGGCTTATGGAATGATATCGCCGCCGTCACCTGCGCCTGCATCCGCGCAACGACCATCTGCCTCGACGCGCACGGCAAGCCTTTGCGCAGCGCGATTGTTTGGCTCGACAAGCGCAAGGCAACCGGCCTCCCCCCCATACCTGCCGTGAACCGGCTCGCTTTCGGCCTTGCCGGCATGGGCGAGGCGGTCGAAACAGTGCGCGGCAACATGGCCTGTAACTGGATCATCAGAAACCAGCCCGAGCTTTGGGCGCAAACCGATAAATTCGTGCTGCTCTCCTCATATCTGAACCTGCGTTTCTGCGGCAACCTCGTGGATTCCACGGCAAATACGGTCGGCGTGCTGCCCTTCGATACGAAACGCGGCCAATGGCTGGCGAAAAACGACATCACGCGCTGCGTCTACCTGATGGAAGACGATAAGCTCGTCGACCTGGTAAAACCCGGCACGCGCATCGGCGGCATCACAAAAGACGCCGCCCGGGAGACGGGCATCCCCGAAGGTACGCCCTATATCGTCACCGGCGCGGACAAGGCCTGCGAAACGCTCGGCCTCTCCTGCACGGATGAGACGAGCGCCGCACTGAGCTTCGGCACGACCGCCACGATAGAGGTCGCGACCCCGCGCTACGTCAGCGCCTCCCCCACTATGCCGCCCTATACCGCCATCAACGGCGGCTTCCTGCCCGAGGTTGAAACCTACCGCGGATACTGGCTGATCTCCTGGTTCAACCGCGAGTTCGCAGCCAAGGAAATGGAGGAGGCGAAGCGCCTGGGCTGCTCCCCCGAGGAGTTGCTTAATGTACGCTTGCAGGAGATCCCGCCCGGATGCGACGGGCTCGTCTTCCAGCCCACCTTCACGCCGGATATGTCCACGCCGCACGCCAAAGGCGCGATCATCGGCTTCTCGGATATCCACACGCGCATCCATCTGTACCGCTCCATCATCGAAGGCATCAACTTCAGCCTGATGGAAGGGCTGCACCTCTTGGAAAGCCGCGGCAAATTCAAGGTGGAAAAGCTCTTTGTCGCGGGCGGCGGCAGCAGGAGCGCCGAAATCTGCCAGATTACGGCCAATATGTTCGGCCTGCCCCTCAATCGTACACAGACCTATGAGGTGTGCGGCGTGGGTAGCTCCATGGCCGGCTTCGTCGCGCTCGGCGTCTACGCGGATTATTCCGAGGCGATCAGGGGGATGGTGCACATCAGGGATACGTTCCTTCCCGATATGGAGGAAAACGAGGTTTACAAAAAACTCTTTGGGGAAGTGTACTGCAAGGTGTTCGAAAGCCTCTCGCCCCTCTACCGGAAGCTCAACGGCATCATCAGGCGCCATGCCGAGTGACATGGTCAAGATAGCACTTATTTGAAAGGAGAATGTATATGGCAAAGTTTACCGCACAGTCCCTTGTGGAGGATATTCTAAACAATCCGGAGGCCGTGAAGGTCGTGGAGTCCCTCATCCCCGGCATCACGAAGAACCCCGCGATCAAGATGGTGAAAAAGTTCACCCTAGAGAAGCTCTCGAACCTGCCGCAGGCGAATTTCTCTAAGGAGAACCTCGAAAAGCTCCTCAAGGAGCTCAATGAGAAGGTCAAGGATTAAGCGAAA
>DATMYG010000002.1:0-5909 GCA_035561055.1 Clostridia bacterium
GGTTACTCTACGCCCAACGCCGCCGCGTGCGCCATGCTCGACGCGAGCTACCTCGACAACCCGACCTATAACCCACCGCAGGCGGTGCTTGATCGCTGCGCCATCTTCAATGACCTGGGAGATTTCATCTCGGTTTACGAAAAGGCGTGGATCAGCATCAAGATGGCGGGAAAATAAGCCGCGGATAACGATTGCTTCACGAAATAAAAATGGAAGGAGCCCGACGGACCGGGCTCCTTTTTACGGCGCAAAACTTGCGCGGGCGCGGCGGATATGAGATAATCGACGCATGGAATTCATCATACAAACCGAACGCTTATTGCTGCGCCCGTTTCTGGAAAGCGACGCCGAAGCGCTCCACGCCATCTCAAACCAGCCCCACGTCCTCAGGCGCATGCCCGACTGGGAATCGACCGTTGAGGAAACGCGGGGGCTTATCCGCTATTTCGAAGCGCGCCAAAGGCTTGCGAACAAGAGCGAAGCAAAGGTTCTCTTCGCTCTCGAGCACGAAGGAAGCATCATCGGCATGATCGGAGTGGGCAACAAGGAAGAAGTCAACGACGAAATCGAAATCGCCTTCTTCATCGGCGAAGCCCACGCGGGGAAAGGGTATATGACCGAGGCGGCGAAAGCCGTTTCCCGCTGGGTGCTGACGAATCTTGATTTGGACTATCTGATGGCCATCGTCGAGCCGGACAATATCCCCTCACGGCGCGTCGTAGAAAAATGCGGATTTCATATGCTCGATACGCTCACGCTGCTAAATTCCGGTGAAACCGAACAGAAGCCTTTTTTCTATTACCGCCTCTATAAAAGCTGAACCGCTCCGGCCGGAGCGGCTTTCGTCCTCACTTACACATTAACGGTACAACGCGGCGGCTTTTTCCATCCTTCGCTTCATGGCCCCCCGCACGTCCTCGGGAGAGAGGATCTCCATGCGCGCGCCCCATTGGGCAACCCAGGCGAGGAAGCCGTCCCCCGCGGCGACGTTGAGCACCGCGGTGAAGTACCCTTCCCCCGCGCGGCTCACGGATACGTTCGCGCCGAAGCGGTCGAAGATGTCGCCCGCAAGCGCGTTTTCGCAGCGAAGCGTCACGAGGCGCGTTTTATCGCCGAACATGTTGACGCACTTCCTTGCGTAATCTGCGGGATCGAAGCGCGTCCTGTATTCGCATACCTCGAGAAAATGCCGCCAGGGACCCTGCTCGAGGCGCGCCTTTTGCATGCGGTCGAGGCGGAAGTGGGTCAAATCATGCCGCCCGTCCATATTAGCCACAAGATAATACCGGTCGAGCATCCAGATGAGCGCGTAAGGACTGACCACATAACGCTCTCCCCCGCGCTGGCGCACCATGCGCTTATCCGGGTCCTGCTTAACGTAGAGAAAGCTTACCTGCCGCCGCGCCGCGATGGCGAGGTTGACGAGGTCGATGGCCCTGAGCACCTCGTCGTTTTCGCACTTGACGCCGCCCATGTTGAACTGCGCGCGCATCTGCTGGGCTCTTTGCCTGCTCTCGAAGGAGAGGAGCTTGTCCATGAGCTTTTCGCTTCGCCCGGGCGTAATGAAATAAGCGGCCTGCACGGCGGAAACGAGCAGCTTCACCTCCGCCGTATCGAGCGCGCGCTTTCGCAAATAGTACCCGGTCGGCGTCTGGACGATATCTTCCCCGTGTTCGCGCAGCGCGTCGAGGTCGCGATAGATCCCCTTGCGCTCCGCCGCGACGCCGCGCCGGTTGAGCGACGCCACAAGGTCGGGCACGCTCATGCGGCGCTCCTCGTCGGTTTCTTCGCGAAGCACATCCAGAAGATAGAGCGTTTTCAGCTTGCTGGAGGCCATTACAGGCAGATGAACCCGAGGCACAGGCACAGCTGCGCCGCGATGTAGGTGAGCATCACCCAGAAGTTCATGCTCCCACCCTTGACGCGAAAGAGCCGGATGGACAGGATCGTATCGGAGGCAAAAAACAGCAGCCCGCCCATCGCCAGCAGCGCCGCGCCGAAAACGTCCGCCCCCGTGCGGGAGGCCGTGATCAGCGTCAGCCACGCGCCTGTGCCGACGAGCGCGACGAGGGCAAAATACCCCGGCATACACGCGCGCAGGAAGGGCTTTTTAATGGAGGGCATGACGTACAAGCTAGCGAGCGCCACCGCCACGGCGAACGGCACGGCGACGATGAGCACCCCCCACGGCGGGATTGCCGCACCGGAAGCGATAAGGTTGCGAAACAGTATGAAGGAATATAGAACGTGCCCCAGGCTGAACACGGCAGCGCCGGAAACAAACCTGGCGTAATCATCCGGCCAAAGGAGGAAAACATCCCCCATGAGGCCGCACAGCAGCGCCGCGAGCACGAAGCCGCTCAGCGGCCGCGCGGCGCACGCGTAAAACGCCGCGAGCGAGAGAAGGAGCAACGGCTTGGTCGCCATGCGAAGCTTTTCCAGATGGAAATAGCAGGCGTACAGGTGCGCGACCGCGAGCAGCGCGAAAAAAATGAAGAACAAGACCATCGCAGCGACCTCCCGTAACCGTTCATAATCCGCGCCGTGCGGCGTACCGCAGGCCACGTGTCTACAAGCTTTGGATAAACCTGCCCGCGCGCGCATCGACGACCGCGTCGTCCATTACGGCGAGCCTGCCGTTCACGACGACCGCCTTGTAGCCGCAGGGCGGCAGGTTGGGTTCCTCAAAAGTGGCGCGGTCCTGCACCGCGTACGGGTCGAACACCACGAGGTCCGCGTCGTACCCCGGGGCGATGCGCGTTTTGTTCGCAAGCCCCAGGCGCGCGGCCGGGGTGACGGACATTTTCCGAAGCGCACAGACGAGGGAAAGCGCGCCTTCGTCGCGCACGTATTTGGCGAGCACACGCGCGAACGTGCCCGTCGCGCGCGGATGGCCGAGGCCCTGCATGAGCACGCCGTCGCTGCCGATCATACCGCAGTCAGGGTTCGCGACTGCCATGGCGATTTCGTTTTCCCGCATGGCGAACACCACGACGAGCGTAAAGGGGTTTTCCTCTCGCACGCGTTCGAAGAGGGCCTTGTCGCAGAATTTCCCCGCGTGCTCGCCCGAGGCGATCATGATCCCCGCGTTCTGCGCCTGCCAGTGCTCAAAGCTATCCCCGTCGAAGGAAGCGGTGCCGATGAACGTGCAGAAGGCGTTGTAAGGGTAGGTGTCGTAATCGAGCTGCGGGTTTTCCTCCACCGCCTTGTTGATAAGCTTCAGCGCCTCCTCCATCTGACCCATTGCGGAGCAACTGGACAGGTGCGAAATCTGGAAACGCGTGCCGGTGGCTCTGGCGATGCGGATCATTTCCCGTATGGAGTCGATGGCCTCCTCCCCGTCCCCCCGGTAATGCATGGCGGCGAAGATTCCCCTGTGCTTCTGCGCGTTGATGGCGCGGACGATCTCCTCCTCGGTAATGCCAGGGTCATACTCCACGCCGAAGGAGATACCCGAAGCGCCCGCCTCGATTTCCCCGGCGACGTGCGCGGCGGCGATGTCGATCTGCTCGTCGTCCGCGCGCTCGTACGCGCCGAGGTTCGCCGCAATCCTGCGCGCGCTGTTATAGCCAGCAAGCAGCAGGTAGTTGCACGGCGCGCCGCCGAGCCGCTCGATGGCCGCGCGAAAGTCCGCCACGCTCTGGAGCTGGCTTCCGCAGTTGCCGCCCACGGCGGTCGTGACGCCCATGCGGAGCATGCGTAGGGCGATGTCGTACTCTTCGCCCTCGAAGGCGAATTGTTCCTCGTGCATATGGATATCGACAAAACCGCAGGCGACGAGTTTACCCACCGCGTCCACGGTGGTTTTCGCGTCCTCCCCTACCTCGCCGACGGAAACGATTTTACCGCCCCGTACGCCAATGTCGCCATAGACGAGTCTGCCGCCGTCGAAATCGACGTACTGCCCGTTTTTTATCAGAATATCGAGCATGAAGCGCCTCCGTAGATGTGCTGTTAAAAGTATATCAGAAACGCAAACCGCGGGCAATCAGGAAATATTATTGCAGGACGCTCTATTAAAAATGCCGAATTATGCTATACTAAATGCGTTGGAATCTGTCAATTTCCAAGTCAGGAGGTTTATTCATGCAATATTCGCGTGAGGTTGAAGAAATGTTTTGCGTCTACAAAGGCGCAAGGCACGATCCCGCCCCCATACCGGAGGAAGGCAAATGGATCAAGGCGAAGGAGATTAAGGACATCTCCGGCCTGACGCACGGCGTAGGCTGGTGCGCCCCGCAGCAGGGGGGTTGCAAGATGACGCTCAACGTGAAGGAGGGCGTCATCCAGGAGGCGCTTCTCGAAACCATCGGCTGCTCGGGCATGACGCATTCCGCGGCTATGGCGGCGGAAATTCTGCCGGGCAAGACGATACTCGAAGCGCTCAACTCCGACCTCGTGTGCGATGCCATTAACACCGCCATGCGCGAGCTGTTTTTGCAGATTGTTTACGGCCGCAGCCAGAGCGCCTTCTCCGAGGACGGCCTGCCCATCGGCGCTGGCCTCGAGGACCTCGGCAAGGGCCTCAGGAGCCAGATCGGCACGATGTACGGCACGCTCGCCAAGGGCCCGCGCTATCTCGAGATGGCGGAAGGGTATGTGCTGAACGTCGGCCTCGACGAGAACAGCGAGATCATCGGCTACCGGTTCGTGAACCTGGGCAAGATGATGGAGGCGATCAAGAAGGGCGTCGACCCCAAGGAGGCCTATGAGAAGAACATCGGCACCTATGGCCGCTTCGCCCAGGCCGCCAAGGTCATCGACCCGCGTCACGAGTGAGAGGAGGGACGAGCGTGGTAACGTTTGAAGGATACGAAAGAAGAATCGACAAGATTAAGCCCATAATGGCGGCCTACGGCATCGCCGATTTCGAAGAGGCCGATGCGCTGCTCAAGCAAAAGGGCATCGACGCGCGCGCCATCGTACAAGGCATACAGCCCATCGCCTTCGAGAACGCCGTGTGGGCGTATACGCTGGGCGCGGCTATTGCCTTGAAGAAGGGCACGAAGACCGCTGCGGAAGCCGCCGAGGCGATCGGCGAAGGTCTCCAGGCGTTCTGCATTCCCGGCTCCGTCGCGGACCAGCGCAAGGTCGGCCTCGGCCACGGTAACCTCGGCGCGATGCTGCTCCGGGAGGAGACGAACTGCTTCGCCTTCCTCGCGGGCCACGAGAGCTTCGCGGCCGCCGAGGGCGCCATCGGCATCGCCCGCACCGCCAACAAGGTGCGAAAAAAGCCCCTGCAGGTCATCCTCAACGGCCTTGGCAAGGACGCCGCCTATATCATCAGCCGCATCAACGGCTTCACCTGGGTGGAAACGGATTACGACCAGTATACCGATACGCTGAACATCACCAAGACCGTCGCTTTCAGCGACGGGGAACGCGCGAAAGTGCGCTGCTACGGCGCGGACGACGTCAACGAAGGCGTCGCCATCATGCGCCACGAGAGCGTGGATGTTTCCATCACCGGCAACTCCACGAACCCCACGCGCTTCCAGCACCCGGTCGCGGGCACCTATAAGAAGTGGTGCGTCGAGAATTGCAGAAAGTACTTCTCCGTCGCCTCCGGCGGCGGCACGGGCCGCACGCTCCACCCGGACAACATGGCCGCAGGTCCCGCCAGCTACGGCATGACCGACACCATGGGCCGCATGCACAGCGACGCGCAGTTCGCGGGCTCCTCCTCCGTGCCGGCGCACGTGGAGATGATGGGCCTCATCGGCATGGGCAATAACCCCATGGTCGGCGCGACGGTCGCGATGGCGGTCGCGGTGGCGCAGGCGAAATAGTACCTGCCATATCACATGAAAGGGCCGCCGACGGCGGTCCTTTTTGGTATAAAATTCTCATCAACGAGCCCAAGATTCGCTTCTCATTGACAATTTTCAAAACACACTATATATTTAGAT
>DATMYG010000003.1:0-7771 GCA_035561055.1 Clostridia bacterium
CTGCTGCTCACAGCCGCATTCCTCATAGGCGCATTCCGCTTTTTTAAGAAAAGGGATCTGACGTAAAAAACCGCGGGCGGCCAATCGGCCGCCCGCGGCTCATTTTATTCCCGGCCTTCCGGCTTCCCCGCGGACGCGAAATACTGGTATAGCGTGCAGGGCATGCCGCCGTTGGAAAGCTTGCGGCGCTTGTCCGCCGTTTTGCCGTAGACGCGCTCGAAATCGCGGTTGGCGCTGATGATCGAGACGCTCCAGCCGGGGAGGTCGTCGAAGACCCTTCGCATGTCGCGATAGAGGGATTCCGCCTCGCTTTTTTTCATCAGCCGTTCGCCGTAGGGCGGGTTGCATACGAGCGCGCCGCCGCTCTTTTTCGTATGAAGCTCCCGCACGGGTGCGACCTCCCAATTGACGAGCACGCCCGCCTTCTTCGCGTGCTTTTTAGAGAGCTCGATGCTGTGCGCGTCGATGTCCCGCCCGAGTATGTCGAGGCGTACGTCGCGCACCGCGTCCCGCGCGCGTGCGCGCTCCGCAAGAAAGACGGATTGATCGAGGAACGCCCACCCCTCGGCGGAAAAGCTCCGCCCGAGGCCAGGGGCCATGTTCCTTGCGATCATCGCGGCCTCGATGGGCATGGTGCCGCTGCCGCACATGGGGTCTATGAGGGGCATATCCGGGCGGTACCGCGCAAGCATCACGATCGCCGCGCCCAGGGTCTCGCTGATGGGGGCGTCCACGTTGTAGGTGCGGTATCCCCTGCGCGAGAGTCCAGCGCCAGATGGGTCGAGCGCGACGGTGACCCGGTCGCGCAGGATGCCGATCTCGATGATGACCTCCTTTCCCGTCTCGGGAAAGAAATCGGTTTTGTAGGCTGTCCTAAGGTTCTCGACGATGGCCTTCTTTGCGATGCTCTGGCAGTCCGACACGGAGAAGAGCGCGCTTTTTGCGCTTTTGCCGTTGACGTGGATGAACGCGTCGCGCGGCAGATATTCCCTCCAGCGGAGCGCCTTCACGCCCTCGAAGAGCTGGTCGAAAGTCGCGGCCTCAAAGGCGCCCACCTCGAAGAGTATGCGTTCGGCAGTACGAAGCCACAGGCACGCGCGTGCCATGACGGGAAAATCCCCCTCGAAGCGCACGCGCGCGTCTTCCACGGTTATCACGTTGATGTCGAGCCTGCGAAGCTCCGCGGCGACCAGCGCTTCGAGCCCTAGCTTACATGTGGCGATAAAGATCATTTTTCGCGCTCCAGCCTCGTGAGCGCATTCTTAAAGCGCAGCGCGCTCACGCCGTACCGCGCACAGATGTCGGTTTTCACGGCCTTCTCGCCGACCTCGCGGCAGGCGACGTACTCGAGCGCCGCCGCCATCGCGCTTGCCTGCGCCCGAGAGAGGCGGGGGAGGGTTTCCTCCATGCCGTGGATATACTTTTCCCACAGGGACACCGCGCGGGTCGCCACCTTGTCGGGGCGCCGCCCGCGCATCGTGCTCAGGCACAGCACCAGCGCGTCCCGGTAGGGCTTGCTCACGCCGCCGCTGAGCGTGTGGCTCACGCGGCTCTGCACGAGCACGCCGCCGAGGTAGGCGATATATGGTTCCTTCGCTTCCTGCCTGGTGAGGCTTGCGAGCGCCTCGTGCTTGAGTTCGTCCGGCTGGTCGCGGCGCAGGATGAAATCCCGGAGCATCTCCTCGCCGCGCGCGTCCTGAAAGGTGGATATGAGCGTGATAAGCGCGCGCTTGATGCCGCGGTCCGGCAGAGTGAAGCCCCATTCGACGAGGCTTTTAAGCTCCGCGTTGTTCTCCCACGCCTCCTCGAGGCCGTCCT
Organism: Clostridia bacterium; assembly: GCA_035561055.1. Taxonomy (GTDB): domain Bacteria; phylum Bacillota; class Clostridia; order Christensenellales; family CAG-138; genus Phil1. Next base: position 1,819 of record DATMYG010000003.1, read on the forward strand.
TGGACGCGCCGACGATTTCGTTGAGCCGGTTGATGCGCGCGAGCATCTCGTCGAAGGGCACTTGGTAGTTGAGCATGAACTTGCGCTTGGCGGCGTTGCTCGCGCCGCCCGAAGCCTGCGCCGCGCGGCATAGGCCGCGGTAATAGCGCGCGATGGTGTCCTGCGCGTTGATTTTGAGCAGCGTGTCGTAGCAGCCCACGGCCTCAGCGAACTGCTCCGTCTGGAAGGCGCACAGCGCGAGGCGGTGGAGCGAGCCTTCGTCGTAGGGGTAGTGTTTGCGCAGCTTTCGCATCAACGGCAGAGCCTCCGCGTAACGGCTGAGATCCATCAGAACGAGCGACATGCGGTTGAGGTCGTCCGGGTCCTCCGCCTCGCAGCGGGCCATCGCATCCGCGGTGCGGTTGGCGGCGGCCTTGTCGCGCATGGTCTGCTGCACCATGGCGAGGTTGCATAGCGCCTGCAGGTTTTTCGGCTCACGCTCAAGCACGGTCTTCGCCTCGTTGGCGGCGCGCTTGTGTTCGCGGCGGCAGAAGTAGACGAGCGTCAGGTTGTTGCGCGCCCAGTGCAGGTCGGGGTCAAGGCGAAGGGCCGTCAGCAGCTTCTCCTCGGCCTTGTCGTAATGCTCCTGCTCGAGGAACTCCCGCCCCTCTTCGGCGGCGTCGTAGGCTTCGTCCTTCCGGTTGACCTCGACCAGCGCGCCGCTGGAGCTGCCCTCGCGATAGAATTCCGCCTCTTCGATGGCGTCGAGCATGTCGTACGCGTCGTATACGAACTCGCCCTCGGGCTCGAGCTCGACGTAGCGCTCAAAAGCGTCCTTGGCGTGCGCGACGTCGTTGAGGCCCATAAAGTTGCACCCGAGGCCGAAATAGCATTCCGAATCGTACTCCTCGCGCCGCATCAGGGCAAAGAGGATGCGGTTGGATTCGTCATAGCGCTCCATCTCGGTGAGCACCTCGGCCATGGCGAGAAGAACCTCCTCGTTGCCCGGGTCGCGCGCGCTCGCGAGGCGGTAGTTGCACAGCGCTTCGGCAAGCTTGTTTTCGTCCAGCCGGTCCAGTCCCCTTTTATAGAAAAATTCGCCCTTCTGTTCGAAGGAGAGCACCTTTCCCGGCTGATTGGATTTATGTAATGTCATGTTATCCGTCATCCTGTATCCTTCCGCCTTCGGCGATCAGGCGCCGAAGCTCGTATTCGCTGAAATTATATATTGCGTTGCAGAAATGGCACGTAAGCTGCGCGCCTCGTTCCTTTTCAATCATGTCCTCGAGCTCCTCCCGCCCGAGGGAGAGCAGCACCCGTTCGAGCCGCTCGCGGCTGCAGTCGCAGCGGAATTCCGGCGCGTAGGATTGGAGGATCTCCATGTCGAGGCCCTCGAAGAGCGAGGCCGCGATTTCCTCAAGCGTCTCGCCCGCCTCGAGGCGGCGCGTGATAAGCGTAATCTCCCCGGCGCACGCGGCGAGTTTTTCCACATCTTCCTCCGGGCAGCCGGGCAGGGCCTGCACGAGCATACCGCCCGCGGCGAGCACCCCGCCCGTTTCAATGTCCACGCGCACGCCCAGGTATACGAGGGAGGGCTGCTGCTCGCTCACCGTGAAGTAATGGGCGAAATCCTCCGCGATCTCGCCGGAAACGATGGGGCTGCGCCCGACGTACGGCTCCTTGAGGGACATATCGCGCACGACAGTCAGCCCTCCGTCCCGTCCTACGGCGCGCGCAACATCGAGCTTGCCCTCCGGGGACGGGGGCAGCTCGATGGCCGGATTCTCGATGTATCCCTTGACGCAGCCGGTCATATCCGCGGTACAGACGATGTTGCCCGCCGCTCCGCCGCCCTTGACGATACTCGTCACGCGCTCGCCCTTGCCCTTGAGGGACACGCCCATCATGGAGGTCATCATGAGGGTCCGGCCGAGCGCCGCCGTACACACACGGGAGAGGGAATGAAGTTCCCGCGCGGTTTCAACCAGCTTCGCGCCGGAAATGGCTGTGAACCGCGCCCCGCGCCCGAGCAGCATGCCCCGCAGGATCAGATCGTTTCCTTCAGCCATTGTTCGCCTCTTTCCGGAACGGACGCCAAGAATTGCAGCCGCTCGCTTGTTTGTGTAGGTGTGTCTTGCGTAAACGCTTCGTACACCCGTATATCGCAAAACCCCGCGCGCCTGAGCGCGTTGGTGAGCTCCCTTTGGGAATGGGCGCGCTGCGCGTGCGTTTCCATAAAGCGCTCATAGCGTCCGTCCCGCATCCGTTCAAAGAAAGTGACATCCATGCGGATGCGCCTGAATACTTCATCATATTCATTCGTCCAGATATATGCCGCCCCTTCTTCGTCCTCTGCGAAGGTATTGTTTGCAAGAACCTTCTCGAGCTTGTACCGGCTCGAAATATCGAACAGCAGCTTTCCCCCCGGCCGGAGGTTGTCCCGTGCCGCCCGGAAAAACGAGTCCACGGCTTTGAGGGAGGTCAGGTAGTTCACCCCGTCGCACGCGCACACGATCGCGTCCGCGCGCCGTATGAGCGCCAGATCTTCCATGCGCTGCAGGACGAACGGGATGTTAAGCCGCGCGAGCCTTGCCTTTTCGGCCGCCACGGCGAGCATTTCATCCGAGGCGTCGAGGCCCGTGAGGGCGTGTCCGGCCCGCGCGAGCGGTAGGGTCAGCGCGCCAGTGCCGCAGGCCGTGTCGGCGATGGCGAGCGGCCCCTCGGGCAGGAAGGAGAGGAGATATTTCGCCCATTCGTCGCGGTCGATACCGGCCATGAGCTTATCATACACCGCGGCAAACCGCCCGTACATGCCAAGACTTCCCCCATTCTTGAATAAGGTGTTAACAATTGTACAACAAAGGCGATGCGCTTTCAAGGGAACTTGAAGCCGCGCGCGCTTCGTGGTAGAATCAGTAGGCTTCGAAGGAAGTCGAAACAACCCGAAAAGTTTTCGCGAAAGCGTGATGGATATGCGGGAAAAACAAAAAACAAAAAAGAAGCTCCGCCTGGCGGCGAAAATCGCGCTCGGACTCGTGGCGCTGGTGCTGACGCTGGGCATTGCCGTGGCCGTGCTGGGCACGAACCTGCTCAACAGGCTCACCCGTACCGACCCGGACGACGCGTATCTGCCCGGCGCGACGATCACGCCGCTCTCCTCGGACGAAGCGCCCAACATGACGCCGACCCCGACAAGAAGCCCCGCTCCTTCCGCGACGCAGCCCGCCGGCGGCACGCCCGCGGCTTCGGCGCAGCCGACGCTGCCCCTGAGCGAATATTACAACCAGACGCAGCTCACCGTCGAGCAGCTCAAGAACTTCCGCGAGGACAACCTCGACCTTCAGTACGTAAACGTATTGCTTATCGGCGCGGACAGGCGCTCTAAATCCGGCGCGTACAACTCGGACACGATGATGATCGCCACCATCGACAAGGTGCACAACCGCCTGAAACTGACCTCCCTCATGCGCGACATGCTCGTGGAGATTCCGGGTTATGGCTACGGCAAGCTCAATTCCGCCGCGGCGCGCGGCGGCATGCAGTTGCTGTTCGATACCATCTACCACAACTTCCATATCCGCATCACGAATTACGTGCTCGTCGATCTCTACACCTTCGTCGAGGTCATCGACGCGATGGGCGGCGTCATCATCGATATGACCGCAGGGGAGATCAGCTCCGCCAACGACAACATTGCGGGGCTCAATAAGCAGCTGGGTGTCGAGTACCTGTGGGACGGCTTCATTTTTGCCGATCCCGGCCCCGTGCTCCTGACGGGCAAGCAGGCGCTCGGCTACATCCGCATCCGCCACCTCGACAGCGAGTTCGTGCGCGTGGAGCGCCAATACACACTGCTCTCGACGGTATTCGCGCAGTTCATGAAGATGAGCGCCACCAAGCAGTACAGCGTGCTCTACGACATGCTGCCCATGGTGGAAACCAACCTCACCAACGCGCAGATCGTCGACATCGCGATGTCCGCCCTGTCCATGAAGGCGAAAGGCATCCTGTTTTACCGTCTGCCGGTTGAAGGATTGTACCAGAACGGCAAGTGGGAGAAACGCTTCGTCTTCTTCGGCGACCTGCCCGCGATGAGCCTTAAGCTCAACGAGTTCATCTTCGATTCGGACCAGAAACCCAAGCCGGTTGAGCTGCACACGCCCAACCCGTCCCTGCCCGCGCGGACGCCGGGCGGCGCGACCGTTACGCCTTCTCCCGGCGGCGGGGTGCTGGAACCTTCGCCTACGCCGGATGTTTCGCTCACGCCATCCCCCGGTGCGACGCAATCTCCCGCGCCGACGCTTCCGCCGGAGACGGAAGCCACGCCTTCGGCAACGCCATAGCAAACCCGGGCGGGCGCACATATACTGAAGTGTGCGCCCGTTTATATACATGAGAGCACCGCCCGGGTACGCCGCAGCGCGGCGGGGGCGCGCCATGCGTCATGGGCGCGCGGCAGGGCGGCGCCGCTGCCGCGGCCGGCCGCGGCGGAACTTAGGCGGTGCACAAGTGTCAAAAAGCGGCTTGGCCGCTTTTTGCTTTTCTTCTCCCGGTTGCATGGAAAGCCCCGCGTTCTTCCCTGATATGCATGCGTCCGCTACGCTGCGCGGGAATCGGCGCGCGCGCTGTCCGTCGCAGTGAGATATGCGCCAGGCAGCATGATGATCAGCGCGGCGAAGAAGGCGAGACCCGGAAGCCGCCTGAACAGGATGAACGAGAGCAGTACGCCGATAAAGGGGGAAACCGCATAGAACGCGGCGGTTCTCGCCGCGCCCAATTCCCGCTGCGCGAGAATGTAACACAGGATGCTTAAGCCGTAAGCGAGAAAGCCCAGCGTCAGCGCGGCGAGCATGGAGACGGCGTCCGCCGCCGTTTCGCCGCGAACAAGCGCGATGGCCAATGCGCCGAGGCCGGAGAATATCCCTTTGATTATGACGATATGGATTGGATTTTTGCCGGAAAGCCTGCGGGTACAGTTGTTTTCGAAGCCCCAGCAGACGCAGGCCGCGAGAACGAGCGGCGAGCCCCATGAAAACGAAAGGCTGCCGATTCCCTCGAAGGATAAAAGCGCGCTGGATATCGTAATAAGGCCGATGGCGAGCCAAAGCCGCCTTGATATGTGCTCCCGAAACACCGCGAGCGCAATGATCGAGGTCGCGACGATTTCGAAATTATTCAAGAGAGACGCGTTGGCCGCGCTCGTCATGGAAAGCCCCGCCATCAGCAGGATGGGGGCGGCGATGTCGAGCAGCACCATGCCGACCATAAACGGCAGGTCGCTTTTCCCGAGCGGGAGTTCGCCCCCCGCCTTCTTCATCCTGCCTTGGACAAAGTTTGTGACAGAGAGGCCCAGGCCCGCGCCGAGATACAGCAGGGATGCCATCATGGCTGGCGATATCTTTTGCAGCAGCAGCTTTGAGCACGGCGCGCTGACGGCGTACAGGAGGGCGGCGAGCAGTGCGAAGAGCGCCGCCCGGTTGCGTTTTTTATCCATGGGCCGCCTTACTTGACAAAACGGTCGACCGCCACGGCTAGATCGTCCAGAACCTGCCCGTCGCCGGTTTGCGCCGCATGGACCACGCAATGCCTGATGTGATCCTGCAGCACGAGCTTGCCGATGTTGTTGACCGCCGACTTTACCGCCGCGATCTGCGTGAGGATTTCGCTGCAGTCGCGTCCCTCCTCCACCATGTTCCTGACCGCTTCCAGATGCCCGATCGCGCGCGACAGGCGGTGGAGCACCGCCTGTCTGCTCTCGTGCCCGTGATCCATACCATTTCCTCCCATATCCCCCCGTGGGGGATATGTTCAGTATAGCACACGGGCACGGGCTCATCAATGCCTCCGGTCAAAAACCGGTCGAACGTGCCGATTCAAAGCGCGAAATTTTCTTTTCGGCCATATTGTTTCTTTATTGGGGACAAAAACGTGGTATACTATCTTAATATAGATTATTCGTTCATTCATGCCGCAC
>DATMYG010000004.1:0-10337 GCA_035561055.1 Clostridia bacterium
TGGGTCAAGGGCCCGGGCATCGATCTTGTGCGCGCGCTCAGGCAGGTCGCGCCGCAGATGGAGCTCGTCGCGGAGGATCTGGGCTACCTCGATTCGGACGTGCGAAGGCTCCTTGCAGATTCGGGCCTGCCCGGCATGAAGGTGCTCGAGTTTGCGTTCGACGCGCGGGAGCCGAGCAATTATCTGCCCCATACGTATCCGAGGAACTGCGTGTGCTACGTCGGCACGCACGACAACACGCCCGTCATGGCCTGGCGGGACGAAGCCGCCCCGGAGGATGTCGCGACCGCGGTTGAATACCTCGGCCTCAACGAGGCGGAGGGCTTCCATATGGGCATGATACGCGGGGGCATGTCGAGCGTGGCGAACCTGTTCGTCGCCCAGATGCAGGACTACCTCGCGCTCGGTTCCGAAGCACGCACGAATACGCCCAGCACGCTCGGCTGCAACTGGCGCTGGCGCCTGCTGCCCGGTCAGTGCACGGACGCGCTCGCGGAAAAGATCCGCCGCATGACCTATCTCTACGGCAGGACGGAAATGCCGTAAAGCGCGCGCTTTCACGCTTTTTTCACGATCTGTCCATTTGTGCGCCAGGCGTTGGGATGTTATAATGTGGGCATGAGTAAAAAAATCAACATTCTGCTATATATCATCAGCGGCCTGCTGCTCGCATCGGGCATATTTCTCGTGATCCGGCAGTATGTGCTCATCCCCGGCTCGTACGTGTCGCCGGGCAAGGACGTATTGCCGACGGTCACAGCCTCCGCGGCGCCCTCGCCGACGCCCTCGCCGACGCCCGGAACCACCCCTACGGGTGGCACGACTCAGACGCCCGCCGTCACACCGAGCCCAACGCCGTACATTAAGCCCATCCCTCTGCGCATCTATTTCATTGACGCAGAGGTCATGTGCGACATCGTGCCCGTCGGCCGCATCGAGGAGGGGGAACGCGCGGGGCAGATGGACACGGTGGATAATCCCGACCTTGCCGCGTGGTATCAGGACGGCCCCGCGCCGGGCGAAAACGGCAACGCGCTGCTCAACGGCCACAAGAGCTGGAAAGGGAAGATCGGCCGCTTCTCGGTCCTCTGGAACATGAGGATCGACGATCTCGTCGCCGTCGCCCTCGACAACGGGGAGGTGCGCTATTTCACGGTGATCTCGGTGGACTTCTACCCCTATAACGACGTGCCCGCCGAGGTGATGAACCTCGAGAGCACCGCGCCGCGTATGACGCTTATCACCTGCTACGGCGAGTTCGACCAGGCGGTGCAGACTTCCTCCCAGCGCTGCGTGGTCGTGTGCGAGCCCATTGCGGACGACGACCCGAGACTCGCGAATATTCAATAGATTACAATCCATTCATGGCGGCTCCCGTTCCTTGACGGGGGCCGTTCGGCTTGCTAAAAGCCGAAAAAAATGGTATGCTATCGCCACTGACCTTATACATCCGGGGGTTTATGAAAATGAAAAACGCATACGATGTTCTCGCCCAACGCGGCTTTCTCAAGCAGTGCTCCCATCCGGAGGAGCTGCGTGAGCTTATGGAAAAGGAGAAGCTGACCTTCTACATCGGCTTCGACCCGACGGCGGACAGCCTGCACATCGGCCATTACGTCGCGCTCATGAGTATGGCGCACATGCAGCGCGCGGGGCACAGGCCTATCGTGCTGCTCGGCGCGGGTACCGCGGAAATCGGGGATCCCTCGGGCAAGACCGACATGCGCCGCATGATGACCTCCGAGGAGCTCGACCACAACGCCGCATGCTTCCAGAAGCAGATGGCGCGCCTGATCGAATTTGAAGGGGAAAACGCCGCTATCATCGAAAACAACGCCAAATGGCTGCGCGAACTGAACTTCCTCGAGTTCATGCGCGACATCGGCGTGTACTTCTCCGTCAACCGCATGCTCGCCGCCGATTGTTACCGCCAGCGCATGGAGCGCGGCCTCACCTTCTTCGAGATGGGGTACATGCTCATGCAGAGCTACGATTTCCTTGTGCTCAACCGCAAGTACGGCTGCTGCCTGCAGATGGGCGGGGACGACCAGTGGAGCAACATCCTCTCCGGCGCGGACCTCATCCGCCGCAAGGAGCAGAAGCCCGCCTTCGCGCTCACAAACGCCCTGCTTACCACAAGCGAGGGCAAGAAGATGGGCAAAACCGAGAAGGGCGCGCTCTGGCTTGACCCCAATAAGACCAGCGTCTATGATTTCTATCAGTACTGGCGCAACGTGGACGACGCGGACGTCGCCAACTGCCTGCGGCTTTTGACCTTCCTTCCCCTGGAGGAGATCGCGGCCCTCACGGCGAGAGACGCCAACATCAACGAGGCGAAGAAGAAGCTCGCCCTCACCCTCACCGCGCAGGTGCATGGCGAGGAGGAGGCGGAAAAGGCGCGCGGCGCTGCGGAGGCGCTCTTCGGCGGCGGCGGCAGCATCGAGCACATGCCCACCGTGAAGCTTACCGCGAAGGACATCGAGGAAACCGGCCTTCGTTTGACGGACCTGCTGGTGCTGGGTTCGCTCTCTTCGAGCAAGAGCGACGCGCGGCGCACCATCGAGGGCGGCGGCGTCTTCATGGACGACGAGAAGGTGACGGACGTGTACGCGACGGCGGACGCGGCGAAGCTTCATGAGGGCGTCATCCTGCGCAAAGGGAAAAAGAGCTTCGTAAGAATAATTGACAATTGACAATCAAGCAACGGCCGCCGCGGCGGGAAATTGTAGGGGCGGATATTATCCGCCCTCCGTCGACAATCGACGATGGATAAAAATATGGACCGCTACGTCACCGTAAAAAACGAATCCTTTTGCGAGAGCGTCATCAGCCGCTCCCGCTTCATCAGCCAGTGCTTCCCCGTTGAAAGCGAGGAGGAGGCGCTCGCGCGCCTCGCCGAGGTCCGCTCAAACTACCCGGACGCCAGCCATACATGCTACGCTTACCGCGTGGGCGCGCGCGGCGAAACCGCGCGCTTTTCGGATGCGGGGGAGCCGTCCGGCACGGCGGGCATGCCCATTTTCGAGGTCCTCAGAACAAACGAGGTCACATACGCGCTGTGCGCCGTCACGCGCTATTTCGGCGGCGTGCTGCTCGGCACGGGCGGTCTCGCGCGCGCGTACGGCGGCGGCGCGGCGGAGGCGCTGCGGCTCGCGGGCAGAGTTGAGCGCGTCCCGGCGATTCTCTTCGATCTTCGCATGGACTACGCGCGCTTCGCCGCGCTCGAGGGGTACCTGAGAAAAGCCGCGCGCATCGACGGCGTCGATTACGGCGCGGATGTGCTCGCGCGCGCCGCCGTCCCCGACGGGGAAGCGGAGGCGTTTGCGGCCAGGGTCACGGAACTGAGCTTTGGCCGCGTGAAGCCGGAGCGGCGCGGGGAAGTCTTCGTCGAGCGCGAATTTTAACAAACATCAAACATTTGCGCCCGCACTGGCAACCCGGCCGCGTTTGCGGTATAATTGAGCTTGGAATATTCCGCGCCATGCGCGCTTAAGGGGTCTATCAGGATGAAAAGACGCAACATCACGGCGGTTCTGATCGCGTGTTTCCTGCTCGTCACGCTCGTCCCCACGGGGTCGTTCGCGGCGCAGTTCACCGCGACCGCGACGCCCGCGGCGGTTCCGGCCGAAGGCGGCAGCGTGACGTTTTCGGTCACGATCAACAACGACAGCCAGTACCCCATGGAAAACATCGCCATCTCCAACGGCGGCACGGCGCTCTTCCAGGGCACGCAGGGCGTGACCATCGCGCCCGGGCAGTCCATGACCTTCCAGCAGAGCGTCACGGTGCCCGCGGCCCTCGTGGGCCAGACGCTGACCTTCGACGTGACGTGGACCGAGAACGGCGAGCCGAAATCCAGCACCTTCCCAATCACGGTGCTCAACTCCGGCAACGGCGCGTCCGCCGCGATGCTCACCCCCACGCGCACGGTAAGCTCCTCCCAGGCCTCGCAGGGCGAAACCATCACGCTGACCTACACGCTTGTCAACAACGGCGTCACGCCCATTACGGGCGTCGCCATCACGGATGTGGAAATCGCCGGCAAACAGCCCATGGTCAAGGACGTCGTCGTGGAGCCCGGCATCCCCTATGTTTTCACCTATACCTATACAATGGGCAAGGCCACCGTGAAAAGCGCCCCGGTCATCACCTACCTGCAGGCGGACGGCACCACGGGCACCGTCACCGTCGAGGAAAAGACGCTGGGCATGGTTAAGAGCAAAATCGACATCGCCGTTACGCAGGGCACAGCCGCCCAGGAAGGGCAGCAGTTCACGCTGGTCCTCACCAATACCGGCAACCAGAAGATCAGCAAGCTGAAAATAACGGACGAGCTGGGCAACGCCGTGACGACGGACGCGTTTTCCCTCGCCATCGGCGAGAGCCTGAGCTTCACCCACACCGTACCCACGGACGCCGAGCGCAACGTGGTGTTTTACGTCGCCGGCATGGATGCGACGGGCACCTCCTACTCCGACCACACCGAAACCTATACCGTCAGGAAATACATCGACCCGTCCCTGATCGGCATTAACTTCCGCGCGGAGGTCGCCGAACCGCTCGACGCCTCCGGCTCTATCTCCATCAACTTCTATGTGGAAAACAGCGGAAGCCTCGAGATGAAAAACCTCGTGCTCACCGAGGCGACGTACGGCATGCTCTATCAACTGGGCGCGGTTCCGCAGGGCACGCAGACCATCAACCAGCGCGTCAGCGTCGGCGCGCCGCGCGATTTGAGCTTTACCCTCACGCTAGAGGATCCTTCGGGCAATCAGTACACCTACAACGCCTACATCACGGCGGGCTACGTCGGCGTGGAGCCTGAGGCGACCGCCACCCCGAATGTGCAGGTTGAAGGCGAGGATCTCGTCTACGAGGTCGGCGGTTCCATCACGAGCGCGCTGCGCACGGTGCTGATCGTGCTGATCGTACTCACCGTCATCGCGGGCGCGGCGCTCTTCGCGCTCACCTCGCTTGAAAAGGAGGAGCGCCGCCGCATGGCGCGCCGCAAGGCGCTGCGTGAAAGGCAGCTGCGCGCGCAGCTCGAGGGCGGGGAAGGGTATCCTCCCGCCACGCCGCCGCAGGGCGACACAAAGCGCATCCCAAGGCAATAAAGCGGATCAATCAGCATGGTGGCCGCCCGGAACGGGCGGCCACCGGTTTATCCGCGCAATCTGTGAGGATTCTCTTCCATTTGCAGTATGTATTTGCTATACTTTTTTGAGGAAGGATGGTGATCGCAATGAAATTTGCTTCTGATTTTCGGCGCGCGGCGCGCGAGGCGCTCGTCGGCAAGTGGGGAATCGCCCTCGCGGTGTCGCTTGTGGCGGTGCTGCTGGGAGGATACAGCGGCGGCCTCGGGTTCAACACGCCCATTAATACGGATTTCTTCGCAAGCAACAATTCCCCGCTGTGGGTAGAGAACCTTCATCAAAGGCTCGTATCCATGGGCAACTTGAGCGCGACCGTTTTTCCGCTGTCCCTCGTGATGTTCATCCTCGGCGGGGCGGTGCAGCTCGGGCACAACCTGTTCTACGTCAAGCTTATGCGCAGCGAGGGACCCGCCTTTGAAACGCTCTTCTCGCGCTTTTCCATCTTCGGCAGGGCGCTGGGGCTTCGGCTGTTCATGGCGCTGTTCATCTTCCTGTGGTCGCTGCTGTTCGTCATCCCCGGCATCATCGCGGCTTATCGTTACCGCATGGCGCCGTATCTGATGGCGGAGCACCCTGAAATGGGCGTCCGCGAGGCGATGGACGAGAGCAAGCGCATGACCCCGGGGTATAAGAGCCGTTGGTTCTGTCTCGATTTAAGCTTTATCGGCTGGGGTATCCTGTGCGTGTTCACCTTGGGTATCGGCTTTTTATGGCTCAACCCCTATGTGAGCGCCGCGAGCGCCGCGTTCTACCGCGACATCCTCGCCGAGCGCGTGGGCGGACAGGATCCGGACAATTACGCGTACGGCGGACCCGAGAGGATCTGATCGCTCCGGGAGGAGGCCGATTCGATGGATATCACCATACAGATGCGTTCCGTCGAGATGCTTGTAAAGTTCCTCAAGCACGACGTCGCCAACATCTCGCCCTATGGATATGCGCTCCAGAAGGAGCGCTTCCTCCCCGCCGCCGGGACGAGCGTTCCGCTCCCCCGCGGTATTCCCGAGGAACAGGGCGTACCGAGCGCCGCGCTCGAACGCTTCTTTGCGGACATCGGCAAGGAGGCGGATGAGCTTGCCGTGCATGGCGCGCTTGTCATGCGCCGCGGTAAGGTGATCGCCGAGGGCTTCTTCGCGCCGTACCGCGCGGACGTGCCGCACATGCTCTACTCGATGTCCAAAACCGTTACGGGCATGGCCGTGGGCATCGCCGTGGACGAAGGGTTCCTCTCCTTGGACGAGCGGCTTATCGACATCTTCCCGGAATACACCAACGCCGCGCAGGCGAAGATTTTGCGTGCGCATACGGTGTGGAACCTGCTGACGATGAGCTCGGGCTCCCGCTTCAACGAGGTCGGCTCCATGCTCGACCAGAACTGGGATAAAATGTTCATGGAGTCCATCCCCAAGTTCGAGGCGGGCAGCGCTTTCGAGTACAATTCCATGAATTCCTACATGCTCGCGGCCATCCTCAGGCGGCGCACGGGCATGACGCTTACGGAATTCCTCGCGCCCCGGCTCTACGAGCCGCTGGGCATCGCGCGCTATGAGTGGGAAAAATGCCCGCAGGGCGTGGAGAAGGGCGGTTGGGGACTTTCGCTGACGCTCGAGGACGCCGCAAAGCTCGGCCAGCTTTACCTCAACCGCGGCGTGTGGAACGGCAGGCGGATCCTCAGCGAAAAATGGTGCGCCAATGCCATACGCGCGCAGATCAAGACGCCCAACGGCGAGTTGAAGCACGGTTACGGATACCAGATGTGGCTGGCGGACGGCGAAGGCTCTTTCCAGTTTAACGGCGCGTTCGGCCAGTACGTCGTATGCATGCCCAAATATGAGGCGCTCGTGGCTATCTATGGCGGCAGCGCGAACCTGTTCGCCTTCGGTACGCTGGGCGGCCATATCCAGCGGCTCTTCTCGGGCGTTTCGCCGCGCGAGCTGCCTGAGAACCCCGAGGCGCACGCTTCCCTTACGCGCACGCTCGGGGCGCTTCGTTTCGAGCCGTCCATTCCCGCGGGCCTCGGCACGGATGCGGAGGAGTTCCGCCGCATCGCGGAGATGCTCGACGGCCGCGAGTATGCGCTCGACAACAACACGGGCGGACTTTTCCCGCAGACGCTCCAGGCCGTGCATGGCAACTTCACCGCAGGTTGCGACATGCTGCGCTTCGAGAAGCGGGAGCAGGGGCTTCTCGTCTATTTCTATGAGCACGAGGAGCGAAACGCCCTTTTGCTCCGGCCGGACGGCAGCCTGGCGGACGGCTGGGCCGTCATGAAGGGAGAGGTGCAACTGACCGGCACGCGCGCACTTTGGAAGCTTGCGCCGGGCGAAATCAAGCTAATTATCGTCAGCTCCTTCATCGAAACGCCGGATACGCGCATGTTCTCCATCGACATCAGGCAGAACAAGCTGCACATCGTCTTCGGGGAGAGGCCCTCCCTCGGGCGGGTGGTGGACATGCTCTTTGAGCTGGTGGGCATTTCGCAGGTCGCCTACATTAAGCGGATGCTCTCCGAGATGCGGCGCGAGCACGTCGAGAATCTCGTGCGCTCCATGACCGTGCCGGAGGCCACTGGCACGCAGATCAAACATAACGATGAAATGGGCTGCAATCCAACCCCATAAATTGCTGCGCGCGTAATTATTGTGATATGATACGCGGTGATAGGCCATAAACCGCGTATTTTATTACTCTTCGACATCATTCCATACCCGAAAGGCAGGTGCTCCTATTGCCCAGGTTTTCCTTCCGGGGCGGCGTGCATCCACTCAAATCGCAAGGCGAGGGGAAGCTGCCCGCCCGAAATGAACCCATCCGCGACTTCGTCTCCGACGCCGTGGTCATTCCGATGAACATGCACCTCGGCGCACCCTCGAAGCCCTGCGTAAAGAAGGGCGAGCGCGTGCGCATCGGTCAGGTCGTCGGGGAGCCCATGGGCGGACTCGGCCTGTCCGTGCACGCGAGCGTTTCCGGCGAGGTGACGGCGGTTGAGGACCGGCTGATGCTCGGCGCGACCCCTGCGCCCTGCGTATGCATCCGCAACGACTTTGCGGAAGAGTGGGTGGAGCTTGTGGGGCTGGGCGACGTGGAAGCGCTCGACCCGGCGCTGGTGATCCCGGCGATCAAAAACGCCGGCATCTGCGGCATGGGCGGCGCGGGCTTTCCCACGCACGTCAAGCTCACCATTCCGTCGGGAAAGGTCTGCGACACGCTCATCGTCAACGGGGCGGAGTGTGAAACGTACCTGACGGCGGATTTCCGCCTGATGGTGGAGCAGCCAAAGCGCATCGTGGACGGCCTTCGCGCGATCATGCGCGCGCTGAACGTTCCCCGCGGCGTCGTCGGCATAGAGGACAACAAGCCCGAGGCGATCGCGGCCATGCGCGCGGCGGCTGTGGGCCGCACGGGCGTGGAGGTCATGGCGCTTCACACTAAGTACCCGCAGGGCGGTGAAAAGCAGCTCATCGAGGCTGTGACGGGGCGGCAGGTGCCAAGCTGCGGGCTTCCTGTCGACGCGGGCGTCATTGTCGTCAACGTGGCAACCGCGTGCGCCATCGCGGACGCGCTCGTCGAGGGTAGACCCCTCGTGGAGCGTGTGACGACCGTAACCGGCTGCGTGGGCAGCCCGGGGAACCTGCGCGTGCGCATCGGCACCGTCGTGGGGGACATAATCGGCGCGTGCGGCGGCTATACCTGCGAGCCGGGCAAGATCATCCTGGGCGGCGGCATGACGGGCCTGTGCGCGCCGGACGACGGCGTGCCGATCGCCAAGACCACAGGCGGCGTCGTCGTGTTCGACCGGAAGGAGGCGGCCAGCGTCCTCGAGGAGCCATGCATCCGCTGCGCGCGCTGCGTCGAGGTCTGCCCCATAGGCCTTAGGCCTTACCTGATGAAGCATTACTGCGACGCGGGGGATTTCGAGGGCGCGAGGGCGCACGATGTGCTCGAGTGTATCCTCTGTGGAGCGTGCTCCTACGTTTGCCCCGCGAGGCGATGGCTCACGGCTTCCTTCAAGGTCGGCAAGGACGCCGTCGTCGCTGCGCAAAGGAGGAAGAAATGAAGCTTTATCTATCCCCCGCGCCGCACATCCGCCACAGGGACAGCACCGCCTCCATCATGCGGGACATGCTCGTGGCCCTGTTGCCGGCGACGGTTGTCGCCGTGTGGTATTTCGGCGACAACGCCGCGTTCACGGTAGCGCTAGGCGTCGCTTCCGCGGTGCTCTTCGAGTTCCTGTATCAAAAGCTCACGCACAAGGCCGTGCGCGTCATGGATTTTTCCGCAGCCGTAACGGGGCTGCTGCTCGCTGTGAATCTGCCCGCCTCCGCGCCGTGGTGGCTGCCCGTCGCGGGCAGCTTCCTCGCGATTGTTCTTGTAAAGCAGCTCTTCGGCGGCATCGGGGACAATTTCGTCAACCCCGCGCTCGCGGCGCGCGCAATCCTCATGGCAAGCTGGCCCGCGCGCATGAACGTCTATACCCTGCCCACGTACTGGAGCGGCGCGGACGCCGTCACCGCGGCGACTCCGCTCGCGGTCGCGGACGCAGTTTCCGCGGCGACGCCGGGCGCGGTCATCCAGGATTACAGCCTTTCCGACCTGTTTTTCGGCAACATACCCGGCACGATCGGCGAGGTGTGCAAGGCGGCCGTCCTCTTGGGCTTCCTCTATCTGCTCGCGCGGCGCGTAATCTCCTGGCGCATCCCGGTGACGCTTACGGCCGTCTTCGCGCTGTGCATGTGGATGTTCGGCGCGGATCCGCTGAGGAGCGTTTTATCCGGCGGCATCATCTTCGGCGCGGTCTTCATGGCGACGGATTATACCACAAGCCCCATGAGCGTGGCGGGGCAGTTCGTGTATGCCGCGCTGTGCGGCCTTATCATCGCTATCATCCGCAGCTTCGGCACGTACCCGGAGGGCGTCACCTACGGCATCCTCATCATGAACATCGTGACCCCGCTTCTGGATAAATACATCAAGCCGCGGCTCTACGGCCGCGCGAGGGAGGTGAAAGCAGATGCCTGACACGAAGAACCTGTCCTCGGTTTTCCTTAACGGCATCGTCACGGAAAACCCGACGCTCAGGCTGGTGCTGGGCACCTGCCCCACGCTCGCCACAACTACGAGCGCAATCAACGCCATCGGCATGGGCGCGGCGGCGACGTTTGTGCTCGTCGGCTCAAACGTGGT
>DATMYG010000005.1:0-2235 GCA_035561055.1 Clostridia bacterium
CGCTGCTCATCGAGCGCGTCGGCGACGCGGGGAAGAGGCTGCATACGGGCAGAAGCCGCAACGACCAGGTCGCGCTCGATTGCAGGCTGTACCTGATGCACGGCACGGACGCGGTCGCGGGCAACCTTCTCGCGCTGCAGGAGGCGCTTCTCGCGATGGCGAGGGCGCACACGCACACCATCATGCCCGGCTACACGCACATGCAGAAGGCGCAGCCCGTAACCCTCGCGCATCATCTGATGGCGTACTTCGAGATGTTCCGCAGGGATGTGGGGCGCTTTTCGGACTGCAAAAAGCGCATGGACGTCATGCCTCTGGGCGCGGGCGCGCTGGCGGGCAGCACGTATCCGCTCGAGCGGGATATGGTGCGCGAGGAGCTCGGCTTCTCGGCGATCTCGCGTAACAGCATCGACGCCGTCAGCGACCGCGATTTCTGCATTGAGTTTGCGTCCGCGGCGTCGATCGCGATGATGCACCTGTCGCGCTTCTGCGAAGAATTGATCCTCTGGAGCACGGACGAATTCCGCTTCGTCGAAATGGACGACGCGTATGCCACCGGTTCCTCCATCATGCCGCAAAAGAAAAACCCGGACGTCGCCGAGCTCATCCGCGGCAAGACCGGGCGCGTGTACGGCGACCTCATGGCCCTTCTGACCCTGATGAAGGGGCTGCCGCTCGCATACAACAAGGATATGCAGGAGGATAAGGAGGCGGCTTTCGACGCGCTGGACACGCTCAACGGCTGCCTTGAAATCTTCACGCGCATGTTTTCCACCTTGCGCTTCCAGGAGGCGAACATGCGCGCCGCCGCCTCGCGCGGCTTCACCAACGCTACGGACGCCGCGGATTATCTCGTCAAAAAGGGCGTACCTTTCCGCACCGCGCACGAGGTCGTGGGAAAGCTTGTTTTCACCTGCCTTGAAGCGGGTAAGGCCATAGAGGACCTGTCCCTCGAGGAACTGCAAAGCGTATCCCCCTATTTCGGCGCGGACGTGTTCGAGAACATCTCGCTCGACGCCTGCGTGCAGGGCAGGAGCCTGCCCGGCGGCCCCGCCGTGAGCGCGGTGGAGGCGCATATCGGAGAGAGCGAGGCGTGGCTCGCGACGGTTCGGGCCAAAGCGTAAGCGGTCGCCTCATTAGAACGCCCCATTGCCATTGTCCGCGCGCTCGTGGTAGAGTAAAACGGAAATGGGAAAGAATGGGGGAGTTTACATGATGAAAAAATGCGCGCTTGCCGCGCTGTTGATCTCGTTTCTCCTGCTCGCATCGGCGTGCGGGGAAGCGTTCCGGGTCGCTGGAAAAACGCCGGACGGTTCCGCAACGCCCGCGCTTAGCGCGACGCCGGACGGGCCAGTCCTGCCTGGCTCCGATCAGCCGAACGCGACACAAGCGCAGGCAACCCCCGCGCCGACGGCCGCACCTACGAGCGGCCTATACGACCCGAGCATATACGTCATCCACGCGCAGGGCTCGTGGCAGATGGAGCTCGCCGAGGGCTACTACGCAAACTATGAGTGCGAAATCTACCTGCATAAGATCGACCAGAACGACAACCGTGTTTCGACCGGGACGTATCAGGGCTATTTCTGGATGAACTGCGCGTTGGACACCTCCGGCTTCATAGAGGACATGCTCGGAGACGTGCCCATCGAGATGACCTTCGACGCGGGCGGGGAAGTATTGAGCGACAACTTCGGCATCTATCTGAATACGACGGACGACAAGGCGTGGGTGGATTACACCATACCGGATGCCAACGGAAACCCGCTGCCGCTCACGCAGGACACGCCCGTCGCCAAGGGCAGCTTCGTTGTCGTGGCTAAAAGCGTTTTTCTTGAGGCACATGCCAGCGGCGCGCAGGGGGAAAAGGTCGATTATTCCGATTATCCCAAAGACCAGCAATTCGATATGAGCTATGTCGTGCATATGGACCCGGATGCATCCGAAGCGGGCGGCGTTCGTAAAGTGATCTTCTATATTACCGATTCGAGCGGCAACACGTTCACCGTCGAGGGCACTATGACACGCCTGTCCGGCTATCCCGAGGATGTATCCGATTATCTCAATTCGCAAGAGTATCAGGACGTGTCGACGAAGCATTTTCAAGAGTAAGCCCATGTGGATGCATGTGCGATCAAAGGGAGCCGCCGCGCCCGAAACGGAGCGCGGCGGTTCTTTCGTTCGCATATTTGCAGGATGAAGCGCGTTCCCTGTGCCGGATATGTTTCTTTTGTG
>DATMYG010000006.1:0-8933 GCA_035561055.1 Clostridia bacterium
CCTTATACCAAATGACGAGGAGAGGTTTTATGGAACTCAACCGCATGATCGATCACACGCTGCTCAAGGCCGACGCAACGCCGGAGCAGGTCGAAAAGCTCTGCCGCGAGGCAAAGCAGCACCATTTCGCATCCGTCTGCGTGAATGCGTGCCATGTGCCGCTCGCACGCGACCTTCTCGAGGGTACGGACGTCAAGGTGTGCTGCGTCGCGGGCTTCCCGCCCGGGGCGACGCTGACCGCCGCCAAGGCGTACGAGGCCAAGCGCGCCGTTGAGGCAGGCGCGCAGGAGGTGGATATGGTCATCAACATCGGCTTTGCAAAGGCGGGCGATTGGCAGCGTGTCGAGGGGGACATCCGCGCCGTCGCCGACGCCGTGCATCCGGACGCAATCCTCAAGGTCATCATCGAAACGTGCCTGCTTACGGACGAGGAAAAGGTCAAGGCCTGCCTTGCCGCGAAGAGCGCGGGCGCGGACTTCGTCAAGACCTCGACGGGCTTCTCCACCGGCGGCGCGACCGCCGCGGATATCCGCCTTATGCGCGAAACCGTCGGCCCCGACATGGGCGTCAAGGCCAGCGGCGGCGTGCGCACGCGCGAAGACGCTCTCGCGATGATCGAAGCGGGAGCGACAAGGATCGGGACGAGCAACGGGGTAAAAATCGTCGAGGGTAATTGATAATGGACAATTGACAATTCGGGAACATACACGCGGTCTTCGTCTACAGCGAAGACCGCGTTCGCACCATAAGAAACCGATTCCATGATATAATAGGCTGGATTTGAAGCCCTAATCTTTTTGACTTAGAGGAATTGATGAGACAGGATTTTTCGAACGTAACGCCCGAGGCGTTGGCCGCGCTTTTTCCGGTCCTGCTGGCCGGACACGACCCGCAATGGAGGGAAGATTATCTGAAGGAAGAGAAATATCTGCGCTCCGTCTTCGGGAAAGAGTTGGAGCGAATCGGCCATATCGGCAGCACCGCCGTTCCGGGGCTTACCGCCAAGCCCACGATAGACATCCTGCTCGAAGTTGCGCAGGGAACCGACCTCATGCCGTTTACGGAGCTCTTGCTCGACGCAGGGTATGTTGTGAATCACCCCCCCGCCGATCTCATTATGTACCTCAAGGGATATACGCCCGAAGGCTTTCGCGGGCAGGCGTTTCACATCCACGTACGATACCGGGGGGATTGGGACGAACCGTACTTCCGGGACTATCTGATCGCGCACCCGGAGGCCGCTGCGGAGTACGCGGAGCTCAAGCGCGCGCTCAAAGAACGCTTCCCCTTCGACCGGGACGGCTACACCGCCGAAAAGGGCGCGTTCGTTAAAAGATGCACTTCGCTTGCGCGCGCGAAGTTTCCGGGGAAATACGGCGTCGCGAAACGCTAAGTCCAGAGGCGGCATGATCGACAAAATTTACATCACGGGCCCCGTCGGCGCCGGGAAAAGCACCCTCGCGCGCAGGCTTGCCAAAGAATTCGGCTTCGCCTGCTGCGAGCTGGACAGCGTCGTCTACGAGCCCGATCCGACCAAGCCCAACGGCAACCGGAAGCGGACGATTGCGGCGCGTGACGCGCTGCTCGAGGCCGCGCTCTCGGGCGGGCGCTGGGTCGCCGAGGACGCGGGCCGCGCGTACTTCGAGCACCTCATGCAAAGGGCGGATTCGATCATCCTGCTCGAGCCGCCTGCGGCCGTGCGGCTGTGGCGCATCGTAAGGCGCTGGATCAGGCAGAACCTGGGTCTTGAGGCATGCGGCTATACGCCCGATTGGGGGATGCTTAAGCTGATGTTTCGCTGGACGAGGCAATACGAAACGGACGCGGATGGCGTACGGGCGCGCGCGGCAAAATATACGGATAAGGTTTCGCTTATAAGGAACGAGCGGGACATACGGCGTTACGTCAGAGAACGGATTGAACCACAAAAAACGAATTGAACCCCGCATGCGGGGTTCAATTCATTTGTGCGGCAATTCTATCGTTTTGTGTTTCGGGTTTATTTCGCCTTCACGCCGAGGCTTCCGCTGGACGTGTCCACGTCGAAATCGGCCGAGCCGTCGCCGCAGACGTATTTGTTGCCGTCCATCACCACGCTGAACGCGCAGTCCATCTCGCCGGAGGAGGTGTTAAAGCGCAGCGTGAAGCCGCTCTGTTCAGGCAGGACGAGCGTGACATCCCCGGAGGAGGTGGAAACATCCAGCGTGCCCGGGCAGACGTCCATATCGAGCCTGACGGTGCCCGAGGTCGTCCCGACGTTTACCTTGGGAAAGCTCCCGCCGAGCGACACGTCTCCGGAGCTCGTATCGACAGAAAGCGACTTAGCGCTAAGCGCGCCGGTGGACGCGACCCTACCGGAAGTCGTGCCAACGGAAAGCGCGCCGCAGTCGCCCGTAAGGTCGACATTCCCGGAGGAAGTATTGACGAAGGTGCTCTCGGCGGCGCCGAGGCTTACGACCGATACGTCGCCGGAGCTGGTGTCGGCCTCAAGCTTCCCGTATGCGCCGGAGAAGGAAAGATCCCCGGAAGAGGCGTTGAGCCTGACGTCCTGCGCGTTGACGGAATCCGCCTTAAGGCCGCCTGAACTGGAGTCAAACGTAAAGCGCTGCGCCGTAATTCCAGAAAGCGTAAGCGATGCGGAAGATGCGTCGAAGCTGAAGTCCGCCATCTGCTCCGCGAGCGCCCTGGGGATGCTCACCGTCAGGCTCTTTTCGGGCAGCTCGCCCGTCGTGCCCGCTTCGCAGTACTGGATATACAGCGTGCCGTTCTCGACGCCATAGCGCAGCGCGTGATTTTCGGGGATAGGGGCGGAGGCGGTTTCCGCAATGTCGATGCCGCCGCCGTCGCTCACGACGATTACAGCCATTCCCGCGATCCACTTGAGATCGACGCTCTCGATCCCCGTCGCGTCGAGCGCGTAGGTTCCGTCGGCTTCGTATGCGTTGTTCCAGTTGCGGTAACCGGTCACGCCGCCCATGCCGATGTTCACATTCGCCCTAAAGAGGGCATTATCCCACTGCCGCTTCAGCCGAGCGCCCAGTCCGAACGCCGCCGCGACGAATACGGCGCCCGCGAGTATCATCGCCAGCGCGATGATGAGTAGATTCTTGACGGTCTTATTCATTTTGCCGCCTCCTTCCTGATAAAGAGCGATTTAATTCCTTTTGCGATCAGCGCCGTGAGCTTTACAAGCCCCTTGGCCGCGGCGAGCGCGCCGAAGAAGGCGAGTATGCTCAGCCCCGCGAGCACGATGCCAAGACCAAACGCCAGCACGATGTACGGCAGGGTCACCGGGGTTATAAACACGGCGAATATCACCGCAAGACCCGAGAGTGCGATAGCGAGCACCGTTGCGAAAAGCACGACGATGACCGCCCAAATCACGACGTACACCGAGAGCAGCACCGCCAGCAGGGCCAGCACGATGGGCAGCCATACGGGCGCGCCCAGCACCAGTAGCACGATGCTCAGCGCCGTCCACCCTCCCCCGGGCTTCACGCGAGACTTTACGAGCACGGGCAGCGGCGTATCCTGCAAAACGGTCTTGGCGATATCCGCCGGATCGCCCAGCTTCGCGACGGCGTGCGCCTCGTCCATGCCGTCCTCGGTCATATCGTCGATCAGTTCCGCATAATAGGCGAGCTGCTTGTCGATTTCGTCCCGGGGCAACTGGGAGAGGCGGCCTCCGAGCGCGTCCAGAAACTCACGCTTGTTCATTGCTTATCCCCTCCTTAATGAATTCGTACATGGCGTCGATTTCCTTCCAGCTTTCTAAAAATTCGGCAATCTGCGCGCGCCCCGCGGGCATGATCCTGTAGAACTTGCGCAGCCTGCTGTTGTGTTCCACCGTATACACGGCAAGGCATCCGGCGACCTCAAGCCTCCTCAGTATCGGGTAAAGCGTAGATTCGGATATCTCGATGCATCCTGAAAGATCCTTGATGATCTGATACCCGTAGGAATCCGCGCGGCAGAGCGCCGAGAGGATGCAGGTTTCCAGCATCCCGCGTTTCAACTGCGGATCAAGCATGGAAACACCTCCTTTCGCACAATACTATATATCGCATTGTATTATGTGTCAAGAGGTGTCGAGAAATTTTTTTAGTTTTTTCGTTTTTATTTCCGTTCCTCTGGGGCCGACGGGGCATCCATCTCCGAAATCGCGCCGGTCCGCCGGTCGCCTTACGCGCCCTTGGCGTTTTCCTTATCCCGGAACAGCGTGATGACGACGACGGCCGCGATGATAATGAGTGCCGCGACCAGAGCGTTCGCACCAATTCCCTCGCCCGCGAGAAGCCAGCCTAAGAAAACCGCGACGATCGGGTTGGCGAACGCATAGGTTGACACGACCGACGGCTCGGCGTTTTTCAGAAGCCAGACATATGAAGTAAATCCTACCAGCGACCCGAAAACGACGAGATAGCCGAACGCAAGCCAGGACCGGGCGGATACCTGCGCGACGTCGAAGCCGCGGTAATCCCCGGAGAATGCGGCGACGACGAGCAGGCCCGCCCCGCCGGCAATCATCTGCATCCCCGTCGAGAGCAACGGCGCCGCGGGCAGTTTTGCCTTCCTCGCATATACGGACCCCAGCGACCATGAGATCGACGCGCAGAGGATCACGAGCATCCCCCAAACGCTGGCCGCCTGCGAGGCGCTCCCGGCCGGGTTCCAGACGAGCACGGCGATGCCGCAAAGCCCGAGCAGTATGCCGAGGATCGACCACACTCTCGGCTTTTTTGCGCCGCTGATAAAGCTCAGGACCGTGATCCACAAAGGTACGGTCGCCAGTAAGACGGAAGCGATCGAGGAGGGAACCGTTTGCTCCGCCCATGCAAGGACGCCGTTGCCGCCGAGCAGCATCAGCACGCCGGCGGCGCCGGCATTTGCCCACTCCCGCAGCGTCGGGCGCTTTTCTCCCCTAACGCGCAGGACGGTGTAGAGTATCCAGCCCGCCGTGGTAAAGCGTACCCCGGCCATCAGGAAAGGGGGGATGGTTTCGACGGCGACCCTCATGCCAAGATACGTGCCGCCCCAGAACAGGTAAACGCTTGCGAGCGCAAGCACGATCATCAGAGACCTTGTTTTCTTGATTTGCGTTTCACTTAGGGGCGCGGATTGTATCATATTGCGGCGAATCCTTCCGGTTGAACATATTCCTATCAGTTATACCACTTCGGCGCGCCGCGGTAAAGCCTTGATCGCACCGCGCGTGGCGCATGGCTTGGACGGGCTAGGGCAATGCGCGATGTCATAGCTCCATTCGTAGCTAGAGACGCTCCGATCCGCTTACAACACATAATAAGGCGCGTACACCTTACATTCACCTCGCGGCATATAAGGATCAGCGCGGCAACAAGAAGGTTATTGAGCTTTTCGAAAAGTAAGTCAGTATACGAGTTGCCAGAGTTTTGAAACAATAGTTGCCGAAAAGTTGCCGGAAGACAAAAACGTAGGTCGATATACCATAGCGAGAGCAACAAAAAAGCCAGACGAAGTCTGGCTTTTTCTTGGCTCCCCCTGTTGGACTCGAACCAACGACACTGCGGTTAACAGCCGCATGCTCTACCGGCTGAGCTAAGGAGGAACGGCACGGATGATATTGTACATCAGCCGGAATCGATTTTCAAGCCCCAAAATGAGATAAATAAAACGATGCGTCCGGCGTGCCGCATATGGTATAGTATGAGCGTATTTATCATTCGTCAGACCCATAAATCCACTCAGGAGGACCCGATGGAACTGCTGAAATTCCTCGAATCGCTGCGAACGCCCTTTTTCGACGCCTTCTTTTCCCTCATCACGCACCTGGGCTCTGAAAACGTCTTCACGGTGCTCGGCCTCGTCATCATCTGGTGCGTCAACAAGAAATGGGGTTTCCGCTACTTCATCATCGGCCTGATGGGCAACGCGGTCAACCAGCTTCTCAAGGGCATATTCCTGATCGCGCGGCCATGGGTGGTTGACGAAAGCTTCACCATCGTCGAGGCGGCGCGC
Organism: Clostridia bacterium; assembly: GCA_035561055.1. Lineage (GTDB taxonomy): Bacteria > Bacillota > Clostridia > Christensenellales > CAG-138 > Phil1. The sequence goes on from DATMYG010000006.1 coordinate 5,998, forward strand.
GCACAGGCCACGGGCTACTCCTTCCCGAGCGGGCACACGCAAAGCGTCATCAGCGTATTCGGCACCGTCGCTGTCTGGGCGAAGAAGCGCTGGATTTACGTCGTTTCCGCGGCGGCAATCCTCCTCGTCGCTTTCTCGCGCATGTATCTGGGCGTGCATACGCTGCTCGATGTCGGGGTATCCCTGATCGCGGGCGTGGGCGTGGTCGCACTGTTGGTATGGTTGTTTGAAAAGTGCGACGGGAACCGCCGCGCGAAAATCGCCATCGGCCTCGGATCGCTGCTGTTCGTCATCGCGCTCGTGCTGTACCTCTTCCTCGCGCCCACGCGGGAGGCGAGCGTCGCCCAGTTCGACGAGGACGGCAAAAAGGCGGCCTGCACGCTGCTGGGCACCACGCTCGGCTTCCTGCTCGCCTGGTGGGTGGACGACCGCTATACGCACTTCGAAGTGAAAGCCGTGTGGTGGGCGCAGGCGCTCAAATTACTGATAGGCGCGGGGCTGATCCTGGGCGTGCGCGTCGGCCTCAAGCCCGTTCTCGCCGCGGTATTCGGCGAAAGCGCGCTTGTGGACGCGCTGCGGTATTTCCTCATGGCGCTCGTCGGCGGCACGCTCTGGCCCATGACGTTCAAGTTCTGGAGCGGTCTCGGAAGAGCCAAGGTAGAGAAAAATCAAAATCTTCCGCTTACATAAAGGTACAAAAATATAGTAAAATTGTATAGCGCGCGCGAATTCGGCAGAATATAGTAGCAGATGCCGGACGCGCGCTGTATTTATGGTTTTTGGAGGCATGCTATGTTCAAGGTCGGCGACTACATCGTATACGGGGGGGAGGGCGTCTGCCGCGTGGAGACCATCGGCCCGGTTCCGGTCACCTCAATGGACCAGAGCAAGGTTTACTACACGCTCAGCCCACTCTACCACACGGGCGTCATCTACGCGCCGACGGACGCGAATTTGCCCATGCGCCCCGTCCTCACCCGGGAGGAGGCCCGCGCGCTGATCAAAAGCATACCGGACATGCCCATGGCCCCGGAACTTCCCTCCGACCCCAAGCGCGTCGCTGCGGAATACAAGACATACCTTCAGACCTATGATTGCGCAAAGCTGCTTCGTCTGATCCGCATGATCTACACCAAGCGCGCGCAGGCTGCGGCGCTCGGTCGCGGTTTCGGGCAGACGGACGACAGGTATTTTAAGCGCGCCAAGGAGCTCCTGTACGGCGAGCTCGCGCTCTCTCTAGGCATACCCATGCATACGGTCGAGGACACGATCGCGCGCGAAATCGAGGAGAACGCGGGCTGAAACCCGCATCCTTCTGTTATTTTCCGTTCAGGTATAAAATTAGAAAAGCCGCCGCCAGATTCAATATGAGCAGCAACGGCATGCCGATGACAAACGAGGCGTGCTTTGTTTTATGGCGGAACACGCGCATCCCGGCCACGCCGCCCAGCGCACCGCCAAGAAGAGCCAGCAGGAACAGCGTGCGCTCGCGCACGCGCCGACCGCCTGTTTGCGCACGGCGCTTGTCCGCGCCCATGACGGCGAACAGAACCGCGCTCATCGCGATCATGCATGCGGCGACGACGGGCAGCAGCGTTTCATTCCCCATCGCCATCCTCCCCCGCCCTTTCGAGATCGCGCGGCGGGAGGCGGAGCCTGTCCCACATGCCGTACTTATCCGTGTCCGCGATGGCGTTCATGATGCGCTCGTCCGCGTCGGGCACAAGCGAAGTAAAGTAGCGGATGATGTCCTTCATCTCCTCGCGCTTGGTATGGCCGGCAACCGGGCAGTTGGGCTTTCTCACGGGCAGCTCCAGCCTTTTGGCGATGCTGAGCGCAACCTTCTCGGGCAGGAACACCAGCGGGCGGATAACCGTCACTTCCTTCCTGCCAAGGTAGGTCACGGGGCCAAAGGTGTTGAGTCGGCTCTCGTACAACAGGCTCATAAAGAAGGTTTCTAGCACGTCGTCCCGGTTGTGGCCAAGCGCCACGAGATTGCAGCCGCGCTCTACGGCGGCGTTGTTCAAAGCGCCGCGCCTGAGTTTCGAGCACAGCGCGCAGGGGTGCGATTCCTTGCGGATGTTAAACACGACATCCCCAATGTCGGTCTTGATGATATCGAAAGGCACGTCGATGGCGCGCGCGAAATCCGCGACGGGCGTGAGATCCTCCCCGGAAAGGCCGAGATCGAGCATGACGCCGCATACCTCGAAGGGCGTGTAGCAAAAGCGCGAATAGAGCTTGAGCCCGTAGAGCAGCAAGAGACTGTCCTTACCGCCGGACACGCCCACGCAGATTTTGTCCCCCTCGCGTATCATGTGATAGCGCTCGTTTGCGCGGCGGATGCAGCCGAGTATGCGTTTCATATCCTTCGTTCCCTTTTCTCTGCTCATGGCGTCCATTATACCACCCGCGACACCGGCGCGTCACAGAATATTTGTTTTTTGCCATTGCTCCGGCGGGCCGGAAACAGCTATAATAATATTACATCCGGATTAAATTGCGCAACGCGCGGAGGGAGGCACATCTTGATTGGAGTGATCTTCGGCGAAAGAGGCACCGGCAAGACGAAGAGGATCATCGACATTGCGAACGAAACACTTCAGACCGCCAAGGGCAGCATCGTGTTCATCGACGACGACAATCAGTACATGTTCGATCTCAAGCACAGCATACGGTTCGTGGACGCTTCCGAATATCACATCGACAGCCCCAAAGTGTTTTTCGGCTTCATATCCGGCATCGCAGCACAGGATTTCGACCTTGAATACCTGTTCATCGACGGCTTCCTTAAAATCGTGCGCCATCCTCTGGATACGCTCGCGGAGCTTTTCGCCGAGATGGACGCTTTTGCCAAGCGCTGCGACATCAAGCTCTATGTGAGCATTACCGGCGACGCCGCCAAAGCGCCGGAATTCCTGAAACAGTATATCATC
>DATMYG010000007.1:0-3736 GCA_035561055.1 Clostridia bacterium
CCCACGAGGTCGGCGGCAACATCACGCAGTACATCCCGGCGGACGAGGCGCAGAAGCTCATCGATTACGCGGACGCAATCTACGTCGGCTTCGGCGCGCCGGACACCGTGCACGGTAAGGACGACCCGCGCGTTTCGGAAATTGCCTATGAGGCGAGCCGCCACAACATCCACCTTGTGCGCTGCCCCGTGCGGCATATGGGCACGGAGTACGCGGCGAAGGTCCTAGGCAACATGTACGACCACCTGATGGCAAAGCGCTGCTTCACCTTCATGCCCTCGACCACGGCCAGGGAGATCATCACCGAAAACGGCGAGGCCGTCGGCGTGAAATATACATCCCCGGAAGGCGCCGGCGAAGCCTACGGCAAGGCCATCGTCGCGGCGCCCGGCAGAGGCGGCGCGCAGTGGCTGCAGGGCGAGGGCAAGCGCCTCGAGATTGGCATGTCCAACAACGAGGTGGACATCGGCGTCAGGGTCGAGGTACCAAACTCCATCATGGATCATCTGACGAAGCCCCTCTACGAAGCGAAGCTCGTCTACTACGCGGACACGTTTGAAAATAGGGTGCGCACCTTCTGCATGAATCCCGGCGGCCTCGTAAGCGAGGAACATTACGAGGGCGGCACCGCCATCGTCAACGGCCACAGCTACAACGACGAGGCGCTGCGTACCGAAAATACCAACTTCGCCATGCTCGTGAGCACGCGCTTCACGCAACCCTTCGGGGAGCCGATCAAGTACGGCAACTACATCGCGCAATTGGGCAATATGCTCACCGGCGGCGGCGTCATGGTGCAGCGGCTGGGCGATCTTCTCATGGGCAGGCGCACGGACGCCTCGCGCTTGGCGAAGTCCACGACCGTGCCCACATTAAAGACCGCCGTGCCGGGCGACCTCTCCTTTGTGCTGCCGCACAGGCACCTGACGAGCATTATCGAGGCGCTCCGCGCCATAGACAAACTCGCGCCGGGCCTGTATTCACGTAATACCCTCCTCTACGGCGTGGAGGTCAAGTTCTACTCCTCCAAGGTCAACGTGGACAGCCGTTTCCGCACCCGCGTGCCGGGGCTTTACGCCATCGGCGACGGCGCGGGCGTCACGCGCGGCCTCATGCAGGCGAGCGTCACGGGCATCTGCGTCGCGCGGGACATTTTGAATAATGGATAATTGACAATAGACAATTGACAATTATAATTGAATTAATTTTCAATGATTCATCAAAAAAACCGGGCAAGCGTATCCTGAAAGGAGCGAGGCAAGCGGATCATCGCGTCGGCGAAGAGAGGGGAGGCGTACGGGATGGAAGTGTTTTTGACGTACGTGTTTTTTTTCGCCAGCGTCACGCTCGTGGTGCTGCAGGCGAATGGAGTTCTGTCACCTTGGATCGCCATACCGGCGGTCGTGCTCTCCTGGATCGGCCTCGCCTTCCTGTTCGGACGCCGGGTGGGCACCAGCAGCTATAATTTTGTCGGCACCCGACTGTACGGCAAAAAGCCTACGGAAAACGGATATCTCGCGACGAAATGGATCATCGTCGCGCTGATCCCGATACTCCCTGTTGCGACGTATGAGATCTTTTATGAAGGGAATTTGATGGAGGAGCAGTCCGGCCGCACGAACACGCAGTCGCAGTCGTTCGCCTGCCGCGCGCTGCCGAGCCTGTGCTGGAAGCAGGCCGTGCCGACGCTGCTGATCGGCTGGAGCATCTTGGGAGCCATTATATTCGTCCTCGTCAGGTTCACATAATTTGGAGCAACCCGCATGAAAAAAGTGCGGGTGCGGTTCGTTAACAACAACCTTCGCTGTGTGGGAGCCCTCGTATTTATATGTCGTAGTACTTCGCGAACTCGGCCGGGTGGGGGACGCGCTCGATCGCGTCCGCCTCGCGCCGCTTGCGCCCGATCCAGATCTGGATGAGCCGCTCCGGGAAGACTCCGCCTGCCGTGAGCCATGCGTGGTCGCTTTCCAGCGCGTCGAGCGCTTCGTAGAGCGTCGCGGGCAGGCTGTCGATCTTGGCCTTTTCCGCGGGCGGAAGGTCATAGAGGTTAAAGTCGAACGGCCCCCAGCCGTGGGAGCGCGGGTCGGTCCTGTTTAGAATGCCGTCCAGGCCCGCCATGAGCATGGCTGCGTAGGCGTAGTACGGATTGCAGGTGGCGTCGGGGTTCCTAAGCTCGAAGCGCTTGACCCGCGGGGATTTCGCGTACGCGGGGATGCGCACGACCGCGCTGCGGTTGGCCGTGGCATAGCCGATGGTCACGGGTGCCTCGAAGCCCGGCACGAGCCTGCGGAAGGAATTGGTCGAGGGGTTGGTAATCGCGCACAGCGCGCGCGCGTGGCTCAGAAGCCCGCCTATGAAATAGAGCGCCGTATCCGAAAGCTGCGCGTAGCCCGCCTCGTCGTAAAAAAGGGGCGCGCCGCCCTTTAAGAGCAGCATGTGTACGTGCATGCCGTTGCCCGCTTCATCCGCCGCGGGCTTGGGCATGAAGGTCGCGGTTTTGCCCGCCCGGGCCGCCGCGTTTTTGATGACGTACTTGGCGGCCATGGTATCGTCCGCCATCTTCGCCATTTCGCCCAGCTCCACCTCGATTTCAAGCTGGCCGCAGCCGCCAACCTCGTGGTGGTGGTATTTAACCCTGATTCCCATATCCTCCATCATGAGGCACATGCGGCTTCTAAGATCGCTCGTCCCGTCCTGCGGCCTGTCGATGTGGTAGCCGCCCAAGCGCGGCACCGCGGGGCCCCCTCCTCCGTTCCAGCCCGCCTCGGCGGAGGAGATCGAATAGCTTGTCCGCCCCGGACGCGTCTCGAAGTCGACCGCGTCAAATACGTTGAACTCGAATTCGGGGCCGATGACCATCTCATCCGCGATGCCCGTCCCGCGCATGTATTCGAGGGCGCGGCGCGCGACGTTGCGCGGATACTGGTCGAACGGGCGGTTCGCCGGGCGGTCGATCACCAGGACGTCCCCGGCCATCGCCAACGTGGGGACCTCCGCGAACGGATCGCGGAACGCGCTCCCGACGTCGGGGATGAAGGCCATATCGCTGTTCTCTACCGGCGCGTAGCCGTAGTTGCTGCCGTCGAAGCCGATGCCGTTTTTCATCGTGTCCGCGTCGAGCCGCCGGGCGGGGATCAGGATATGCCGCCAGCGGCCGTCAATGTCGGTCAACTTGAAATCGACCATGCGGATTCCGTTCCGTTCTATAAAAGCCTGCGTTTCTTCTAAACTTTGGAACATAAAAACCTCCGATGCGTTCTAGGGCTATTGTTGCATCGGAGGCCTTGCGCGTCAAGAAATCGCGGAAAATATATACTATATACTCGTCAAAGCGCCATGAAAAATTGCACGCGGAAAGCTGGGCTTCGACTTGGTCAGCCGTCGCACTCCTCCGCGTCCTCGAACTCAGCGCCCGCAAGTACCATTGGCGCTTCCGCCTCGGGCAGGGATTCCACGCCGCGCAGCGTCCTTCGAATGCTGCGCGTGCGGCGGCCGATGAGCGTGTCGAGGTCGCCGTGCACGCGATCGAGCCTGTCCTGCGCGCTCAATAATACCTTATCAAAGCGCTCGAATTCGGTCTTGACTGCGCCGAGCACCTTCCACACCTCGCCGCTGCGCTTCTGGATGGCGACGGTGCGAAAGCCCATCTGCAGGCTGTTGAGAAGCGCCGCCATGGTGCTCGGCCCCGCGATGTTGACGCGGAACTCGCGCTGCAGCGATTCCACCATGCCAAGCT
>DATMYG010000008.1:0-2670 GCA_035561055.1 Clostridia bacterium
CTATGTTTTTAGTAATAGTACGGGAGGCCGCCATGTCAAAGCCAAAAAACACCCTCACCACGCCGGAATGGATCGTGATGGACGCGCTCTGGGACCGCGAGCCGCAGGTGCTCGGCGAGATCATCGAATCCATAGGGGACCGCGTGGATTGGAGCTATACGACCTACGCGTCCTACATGAAAATCCTGATTGACAAGGGCTATGTCGCCTTCACGACGCGCGGGCGGATGAAATTTTACTCCCCCGCCGTAACGCGGGAGGAATGCATCGAATCCGAAGGGGACAGCATCCTCGAAAAACTCGGCGGGAACGGGACGGAAAAGCTCCTGCTGTGCATGATGAAAAAAACGAACCTCTCCCGCGAGGGGCAGGAGCGCATGCGCGCGCTCATCGACGAGCTGAGCGAAAAGGAAGGGGAAGATTTATGAAAATCCTCCTGACGCTCGCCGAGGTCTCCGTTTACTCCGCCATCCTGTATCTGGCGGTGCTGCTGTTCAGGCGCCTGCTCGGGAACAGGCTTTCCCCTGCGCTGCATTTTTTGATGTGGTTCCTCGTCGCCGCGCGGCTGTGCGCGCCCATTACCATAGAAAGCGGCTTTCACCTTCCCGCCTTAGCGCAGGCGCAGCCCGCAAGCGCGGCGGGGCTTGATCTCGCATCGCTCGGAGAACGGGAAATCTTCTACCGCGAGCCTGAAATCATCCAAAGTGGCAACGCATCCTCCCCCGCCGCCAGCTCGAACGACGGCGGCGCGCAGGCCGAACCGCCGGGGAACGATACCGTTTTCCCCGCTCCCCCGGCCTTCAACTTAACATGGGCGGACGCGCTGCTCGCTCTGTGGGCGTGCGGCATGGCGGCCCGGGCGCTTCCCCTCCTGCTCACCGGCCAAAAGCTTCGCCGCGCAATCCGCACAAACGGCCTTTTGCCGGACGAGCGCACGCGCCGCGTTTACGCCTACTGCGCCGAAAAGCTCCGTTTACGCCGCGCGCCGGAGTTGCGCCTGCTCGCGAGCATCCAGACTCCCGCCCTGACGGTGGGCCTGCGCCCTGCCGTCATTCTGCCGGCGCAGCTTGCCAAAGAATTTTCAGACGAACGGCTCAGCTATGCCCTGATGCACGAGCTGACGCATTATAAACGAGGCGACCACCTCGTCGCCCTGCTGCTTCGCGCGCTCGAGACGGTTTACTGGTTTAACCCCGTCTCCTGGCTTCTGGGGCGGGGCATGGCGCGCGATATGGAAACCGCGTGCGACAGCGCGGTGGCCTCCTCCCTCAACGGCACGGCGCGCCGCGCTTACGCGCATACGCTGCTCTCCCTCGTCTCCCAGCCGCGGCGCGAAAGCTACGTGCTGGGCATGGCGCTTTCGGCCGAAAGGGACGCGCAGCGGCGCATCCGCTCCGTGTTCGCGCCCGCGAAAAGCGGGCTCCCTATCCGGCTTGCCGCCGCGCTCGTTTCGCTCGCGCTTATGTTCGCCTGCTTCACGACGGCCTGCCAGCCCACGCCGGAGAAGGAGATCATCGTCAACAAGGGGGACGATACCCTCGGCGCGGCCATTCAGAACACGCCGATGAACACTGCGGGAGGCCTTGCGTCAGCCGCCCCCGAGGAGGATGTGACGGAGAAGCTTCGCGCCGCCCTCGGCGTGCCGGAGCACTGGGCGTATTCCGGGCAGAGCGCGGACGGCGCGCTCAACATCGTGGCCGACGCGGACGTGACGGTGCCCAACGCCCTCGCCCTGCCCGTCGCGAACGCGGAACTTCGCGAATTCACGCAGGGGGACATCGACAGGGTGATAGAGGTCCTCTTTGGGGAAGGGCTCACCTGGTACGACGGGAACACCTTTACGAAGGAATGGGTGGAGGAACAGCTTATCGCGGAGCGCGCGTCCCTCGCCGCGCTCGACCCGAACGACGGCGAATACGAATTCTGGAAAGGCAAAAACGAGGCGTCGATAGAATCCTACGAAAAGATGTACGAGGATGCGCCTTACGAAGCCGACCTGCCTATAATGGACGCGACCATCCGCCGGATCGCACAGGGGGATAGCTCGTATAACGGCGTTTCGCTCAGGACGCAGATCGGCGGCGATACCTACCGCTTCGAGTGCGGGGACTGGCTGCGCGATCAAATCACCGCCATCGGCGCGGGCGTCGGCAAAAACTACGTGTCCTATTACGACGGGGTTTATCGCGACACGCCATGGGGCGTATCCCTTACAAAGGAGCAGGCCGCCGAGCAGGCGAAAGCCATCGTTTCCCAGCTCACGGACGAGCTGAAGCTCTGCTTCGTCGTCCCGGCGGCGACATTCCGTGATAGCTCGGAGCGCAACTGGGGCTGGGCGTGCGTGTTCATGCGCGAGGTCAACGCCGTTGGGACCATGTACACCTGCGAGGACGTGGGCAGCGACATGGAAAGCGATGTTCAATACCCGGTGCGGTACGAGAAGATCATCGTCGTACTGGACGACGAAGGGCTGATCGGCTTCCGATGGGAAAGCCCGATGCGCGTCACCTCGATTGAGAACGAAAATACGGCGGTGCTCCCGTTCGACGAGATCGCCGCGAAGGCTCTGGAGCAAGTAGCCATTTATCAGCGCTACACCGCCCAGAACGACCCGGGCGCGACCGTTACCATCACGCGCGCGGAGCTCGGGCTCATGCGCGTTGCCAAGCG
>DATMYG010000009.1:0-5811 GCA_035561055.1 Clostridia bacterium
CCCCGTTTCCAGGGGAAGGGGCTCGTGCGGGGTTTCGATTATGAAAGAGCCGCGCGGCGCGCCGGGGCCGACGGCGTAGACGAGGAACACGCAAATAAGCAGGAGCAATAAGCAGAGCACGGCCGAAAAACCGCCCGAAGCAGCCAGCAATATGCCGCTGGCGACGCCCAGAGCGCCGGGCGCGACATAGAACCCCGCGCGCAGCGCATCCCCAGGGCGATGGCGCAGCACGGCGACTGCGCCGCTTACGTGGAAGAGCGCGTTGCCAATGCCCAGGAGCAGTATGCATATGAGGAAGCGCCCCGCGGCCATCGCGCCCACGGCAACGAGGCCGAGGCCGAGCACGGCCGTGGGACGTACGTCGTCCAGCCTGTCCGCAATTGCCCCGAGGGGGACCTGCAGGCCGAAGGCGAGCGCGTTATAAAGAAGCACCCACAGTGCCGCCCGGCCGGAGCCGACCGCCCCGGAGTACAGGGCGTAAATGCAGCACAGGTCGAGGGCGAAGTGGGAGAACGCGTAGAAGGTCAGTCTCGTACGCTGAAGGCTCATGGTTCACCTCTTTATTTCATTATAGCACAGTATTTGTGACAAGATTTTGAAATTGTTTGAATTGCGTGGAATTCGCGCACCCCATGATATAATATCTTGCTATACGCGATGGGAGGTGCCTGTGGCCTATATTTCGCTAAAAGGGATTACCAAGGAATACCGGATGGGGGAAATCACGATCAAAGCGCTTTCCGGCGTCGATCTCGACGTGGAAAAGGGCGAGCTCTGCATCGTCGTGGGTCCTTCCGGCGCGGGCAAGACCACGCTATTAAACATCCTCGGCGGCATGGACAGCTGCACGCGCGGCGAAATCGTGCTCGACGGCGAGCATATCGAACAGTACGACCGCAGGCAGCTCACGGGTTACCGGCGCGATACCGTGGGGTTCGTGTTCCAGTTTTACAACCTTGTGCAGAACCTGACGGCGCTGGAAAACGTGGAGCTCGCCTCGCAGATCTGCCGCGACCCCCTCGACGCGAAGGACGTTCTGGAGCGCGTCGGCCTTGGCGACCGGCTGGCAAACTTCCCCGCGCAGCTCTCCGGCGGGGAGCAGCAGCGGGTAGCCATCGCGCGCGCGCTCGCGAAGAATCCCAAGCTCATGCTCTGCGACGAACCCACCGGCGCGCTCGACTACCAGACCGGCAAGCAGGTATTGAAGCTTCTGCAGGATACCTGCCGCCAGAGCGGCATGACCGTCATCATCATCACGCACAACTCCGCGCTCGCCCCCATGGCGGACCGGATCGTGCACATCAAGAACGGCGCCGCGGAAACGACCGAAATTAACGCGCATCCCGTCCCCGTCGAGGAGATCGAGTGGTGATATGAACCGGCTTCTGTCAAAAAACCTGTTGCGGGAAGTCGGCAAGACGCTCGGGAGGTATGTTTCAATCTTCTCGATCTGCGCCTTGGGCGTCGCCTTCTTCGTAGGCATACGCGCGACGAGCCCGGATATGAAGGACGCGGGCGACGCGCTGTTCATGCACAGCAACCTTTCCGACATTACCGTCATGTCCACCTCCGGCCTTACGTTGGCGGATATCGAGGCCCTGCGTGCCATCCTGGGCGTAGAAGCCGTACGGCCAGGGCTTTTCGTGGACGCCATGATGGACTCTGCCAAAGGGCTGGAGGCGAACGTGCGGCTCTATTCCATGCCCGTCAAGGAGAAGGCCAAGTACGGAACGCTCATGGATATATTCCCCAGCTACGGCATCGACCTGGACCCGGCGTACGACATGAACACGCTGGAGCTTGTCGAGGGCAGGCTCCCCGTGAACGACAGGGAGGTCGTGCTCGACGCGGAGCTCACCGAGCAGTTCGTCTTCGCCGTGGGAGATCAGGTGACCTTCCGTACATCCGGAGGCATGGCGACGCTGCGCGTGGTCGGCTTCGTTCATTCCCCGCTCTACATCAGCGCGATGGAGCGCGGCACAAGCACCATAGGCAACGGCAGCAGCGACGGCTTTGCGTACGCCTCGGGCAACGCCGTAAGCAAGCTCGGCACGAAGCTGCCCATCATAGGCCTTCTTTCCACCGTCTATACGCGCGCGGACATCGTGATTTCCGGCAAGGAACGGGTCAGCGCATTTTCGCTGGAATACGACGCACTCGTTTCCGCCGTGACGAGCCGTATCAGGGACTACGCATCCTCTCTTTCTGGTACGTGGTACGTGCAGACCCGCGCGGCGAGCCCGGGGTATGATGATTACGCCTCGAACACAGACCGCATCGCCGCCGTGGGAAATGTGTTCCCGCTGATTTTCTTTATCGTGGCGGCGCTCGTATGCCTCACAACCATGACGCGCATGGTTGAGGAGCAGCGCGTCGAGATGGGCACGCTCAAGGCCCTTGGGTACAGCGGGGCGACGATCGTCGCCAAATACATGCTCTATGCCATGAGCGCGTGCGTTTTAGGCGGCTTTGCGGGAGCGCTCGTCGGCTTCAAGCTCTTTCCCAAGGTAATTCTCTCGGCGTATTCGATCATGTACCGCATGCCTTATCTGAGGATGCCCTTCCGCGCGGACATCGCCGCGGTGGCGATTCTCTCGATGGTCGCCTGCACGGGCGTCTCCACGATTTCCGCCTCCTGGGCGGCACTCGCGGAGGTGCCCTCGAGCCTCATGCGCCCCAAGGCGCCCAAGGTCGGCAAACGGGTTTTCATCGAGCGCGCCGCCTTTCTGTGGAAGAAACTGGGCTTTACGACCAAGGTCACCATAAGAAACCTCTTTCGTTACAAGAAGCGCTTCTTCATGAGCGTTATCGGCATCGCGGGCAGCTGCGCGCTGCTGGTGACGGGCTTCGGGGTCAGGCACTCCATCTTCAGCATACTCGACGTGCAGTTTGGCAAGATCTGGCATATGGATCTGCAGGCCTACGCGTACGATCCCATGCCGCTGGCGGACTTTCAGGATCTCATCGCGAAAAACGAAGCCACGCGGTATATCGGCGACGCGATCTTCGCTCTCGACAGCATCTGCGAGGCGGGCGCGGGGGATGTAAAGGAAAGCTCGGTCCACGTACTCGGCGTGGAAAACGCCGAGGCGTTCATGGGAAAGATCACTCTGACCCATGATAACAGGGTCGTGCCGCTCACGGACGAGGGCGTCGTCATCACGCAAAAGCTCGCGGATATTCTCTCGCTAGAGCCTGGGGATACGCTTACCATCTACAACGGCTCCGTGGAATACGAAGTGCCCGTGACGGGCGTTACCGAGAACTACGTTTACCATTACGTTTATATGACCGCCGCGTATTATGAGCGGGTCTACGGGAAAGAAATGCAGTATAACGAGTTCCTCGCGAACTACGCCGAAGGAGTGGACGAGGTGAAGATCGACGAAATCACAACCCTGATCCTTTCGGACCAGCGCATGTATGCGGTGAACTCGCTCGAGAGCATCGCCACTATGGTGAATGATTCGCTGGATATCCTCGACTACATCGTGCTGGTGCTCATCGTCGGCTCTGCGATGCTCACGTTCGTCGTGATGCTCAACCTGACGAACATCAACATCGGCGAGCGTATGCGGGAGCTTGCGACGCTGCGCGTGCTCGGTTTCTACGACAAGGAGATGTACGATTACATTTTCAGGGAAAACAACTCCCTGGCGATGCTCGGCGCGGGCTTTGGGCTTATTCTGGGGCAATACATGCACGCGTTCATCATACGAACCTGCGAGGTGGACCTCGTCATGTTCGTGCGCCAGGCGGGCACGATGAGCTACGCGTTCGCGTTCGCGATGACGCTGGTGTTTTCTCTGATGGTCAATTTGATGATGCGGCGCAAGGTGCGCTCGATCGATATGGTGCAATCGCTCAAGAGCGCGGAATGACGAAGAGGTAGTTTTATGAATCGTAAGTTCAGAATTTTGTGCATGATTATCGCGCTGGTCTTCATCGCGGTGTTTCTCGTATCCGTCGTGGTGAGCTTCGTCAAGGCGGAAGGGCTGCCTGACGGCGGCGTGCGCGGGGAAACCGTCTACGTCGAGGCGGACGCCAACGGCAACCCGCTTTCGATGATATCGAGCGTGTACATCAGCAACCCGGACAAGCTCGACGAAATCGTCGACCATACGACGCTGACGGACATCAAGAACATCGCGGGCAACGAAGCACCCGTCGTCAACGGGGACGCCGTCGCCTTCAAGGCCGCGGGCGAGGACGTATGTTATCAGGGCACCGCCTCCGGCGAGCTGCCTTTTTCGGTAAGCGTCAAGTATTATCTCGACGGCAGGCTTGTGACGCCGGACGACATCGCGGGCAGGAGCGGCAAGGTAAGAATCGAGGTCAAAACCGTCAACAACCTCGCGCGCGACGCCGTGGTGGACGGGGAAGAGATGCAGCTGTATGTGCCTTTCTCGATCATCTGCATGCTCTCGCTGGACGATTCCTTCACGGCGGTCACCGCCGTGGGTGCGAAGCTCAGCGCGCAGGCCGGGCAGATCACGATCCTCGCGGTGCTGCTGCCCGGGCTTGCGGAAAGCCTTGGCGCCGGGAACAACGACAGGATCAAGGACGGCTTCACCATCGAGGCCGACGCGGAGAATTTCGAGCTCGGCTCCATGATGTTCGTGGGCATGACCGGCATCATCGACGAGAACGACCTTTCCGGCATCGACGACGTCGAGGGGCTGATGCAGGCGCTCAACGATATCAGCCTGGCGTCCACCGAGCTTTACAAGGGCTCTAAGGGCATACGGGACGGGATTGAGGAGTTCGGGGACGGCGTCGCGCTCTACATATCCGGCGTGTCGGATGCGGCGGACGGCGCGTCTGAGGCTGCCCAGGGCGCGGATCAGCTCAGCGTCGGCATGCGGGATTTTGATTCCGGCATGGGGCAGTTCGCCATGTCCATCGACCAGATCGCGAAAGCCGTGGACGATGCGCGGGACATGCTCAACAGCGCCGCCGATCCGGACGCTCCCGTGGATCCCGCGGCCAAACAACTTATACTCGACGCAATCAACCAAGCCGTGCGCGGGGCCGCCGCGGATATCGAGGCGGACCTGCGCGCATCGCTTGAGGCGCGGCTCGCACCATATATACCGGACGCGGCGGAGAGGCAGGCCGTCATCGACGCGGTCGTGGGCGACGTGGATCTCGATAGCTTTGAGGTAACGCTCAGCGACGAGGCGTTCAGATGCATCTGCGATGCCGTCTTCGCGACCGCCCAGGCGCAGGAGTTGGTCGAATTGGTCAATGAGCTTGCGGACGGCGTGGACGAATTCGCCTCCGGCGCAAACCAGCTCTCCTCCGGGGCAAACGATTTGCATGCCGCGATGGCCGCGCTCGCGGACGGGCTCTCGCAGCTCTCCGACGGGCTTGACACGCTCGACGCAAACGGCGAAACCATCGCCGCGGCGCTCAAGAGCCTTACGCGCGGTAGCCGCGCGCTGACAGAGGGCCTGAAAACGCTCAGCGAGGAGGGGCTGCAGACCGTTGTGGACGAAACCTCGGACATCGGCGTCTCCCTCTCGAGGAAGAACGCGCTGCTCGCCCTCGCGGAGGAATACACCTCCTTTACCTGCACGGAGCCTTCGCCCGGGGATACGGTTCAGTTCATGCTCACGACGGAGGAGATTGCGGCGGAGATCCCCCTCGGTTCGCCGGAAGAGACGCCCGCGCCCGATGAAGGGGGATTGGAGCAGGATAGCGAAACGGGCTTCTTTAAAAAGATTGGGGAGTGGTTCGCGGGCATTTTCGACGCGATCGGGATTTGGTTCAATTAAAATCCAATCACCAGGATCGGCGGGCGGGACGTAA
>DATMYG010000010.1:0-5130 GCA_035561055.1 Clostridia bacterium
CACAGACCAGTGGGAATTGACCCAACTCGTCTGCGCCGGCAAAAGCGTGCGCATCGTCGAGATGCCCTACATCAGCTGTAACTTCGCCTTCCTCTCGGGTAAGGCGGACTGCGTCGTGCTGCAGGGGGAGCTTACCAGGCCGCAGCCCAGCCTCAACAACCTGTTCTTCGCCTCCGAACAGCGCATTCCGCTTTCCGACGTGAGCGCGATCCCCATCGAATGCGAAAAGACCGAAAAGCTCCGCCAGCCCGTCATCCTTGTCAACCGCAGGAATTATGGCATGGACGGGATACTCAAGGGCTACCTCGGCGGGAACCTCGTGGCGCACATCCAGCAGTTGGTTGTCGGCTTCAAGATGGCGCCGCAATTTTATTGATGGATCAGGCGGGTGACGGAGATGGAAGCAAGGGAATTTACGCGAAAACTGAATAAATCGTTTCCGGACGCCGCGATCGAGGCGCAATTGGACGCGCGGGGGATACTGACGCTCAAAGGCAGCTGCGAGAGCTGGCAGGAGCTTGTACGGATCGGGCATAAGGCCGCAAAGCTGCCGGGCGTCAAAAACGTTGTCAACGAGCTCGAGGCGAAGGGCGTGCAGGTCCCGAAAAAAAACTACGCCGCACTTTGCGCGAGAGGCGAGACCGCAGGCGTAATCGGCGAGGCGGATGTCGTCATCGTGGGCGCGGGAATCAGCGGCTGCGGCATCGCGCGGGAGCTTGCGAAACACAACTGGAACATCGTCGTAATCGACATGGCGGACGACGTCGCCATGGGCGCGACCAAGGCGAACAACGGCAATATCCATCCAGGCCATTCCGTCAAACCCGGCACGCTTAAGGCAAAGCTCAACGTTGAGGGCAACCGCCTGTACGACCGCTGGGCGGAAGAACTGGATTTTGAGCTGCAGCGCTGCGGCGCGATGGGCTTTGTGACAAACCGGCCCCTTAAGGCCGCACTGAAATACGCGTACCGGCAGGCCATAAAAAACGGCGTGGACGGCGCGGTGCTTGTGGACGGCAAACGCGCCTGCGAACTGGAGCCGGGTCTTTTGAAAAATGGTCTCGGGAATAAGGTTAAGGCGGCCCTGTGGCTGCCAAGCATGGGCCTGGTGGAGCCGTACCAGGTGGCGCTCGCGCTTGCGGAAAACGCCGCGCAAAACGGCGTGCGTTTCATGCTCAACACCACCGTCGCCGGAATCCTGAGCGAAAACCGGGCTGTAAGCGGGGTTGTGACGGACAGGGGCGTCGTCAGAGCGCGCTGCGTCGTCAACTGCGCGGGCGTTTACGCGGACGAAATCTCCGCTCTCGCGGGCGATAAGAGCTACACCATCCACGCGCGCCGCGGCGTGATCGCGATACTCGACAAGGCCGCGCAGCCGGAGTATAGGAGCCTCTGCGAGCAGGTCACCTTTGCGGAGGTCAAGCGCGCGTTCCAGCACAGCGAAACCAAGGGCGGCGGCATGTGCCGCACGCCCGAAGGCAACGTGCTCATGGGCCCGTCCGCGCTGGAAATACCGGATAAAGAAGACCTTTCGACCACTATGGAGGAACTTCAATACGCCATGGGCCGGGGGGACGGCACCATATCCTACGGCAACATCATCCGTTTCTTCGCGGGAAACCGTCCGGCGGATTATAAGGAAGATTTCGTCATCGAAATGTCCCCGGTGACGGGCGGGTTCGTCAACGTCGGCGCGATCCAATCCCCGGGGCTCGCGGCCGCGCCCGCCATCGCGCACATGGTGGAAGGCATCGTGACCGAATACGCGAAGAAAGTCGGCCTTTCGGCCGAAATTAAAGCGGATTGGCAGCCGCGCCGCACGCGCAGGCCGGAGTTCCGGCACATGAGCCGCGAGCAGCAGGATGCATTGATCAGGGAGAATCCCGCGTACGGCAAAATCGTCTGCCGCTGCGAGAGTATCACCGAAGGGGAGATCGTCGACGCGTTGCGCTCCCCTGTGCCGCCCGTGTCCATCGACGCGGTCAAGCGGCGCACGCGCGCGGGCATGGGGCGCTGCCAAGGCGGGTTCTGCCAGCCGCGCGTATTGGAACTGATGGCGCGCGAGCTGGGAGAGACGTGGACGGACATCACGCTCAAAGGCCCGGATACGCAGGTGCTCGGGCGGCGCAACCGGGGAGAGGAGGATGACGTATGAAGCGCGTTCGTGCGGACGTCGCCGTCGTCGGCGCGGGTCCGGCGGGGCTTGCCGCCGCGCTCAAGGCACGCGAACTAGGCGCGGGGAAGGTGCTTTTATTTGAGCGCGACGCGGAGCTTGGCGGCGTATTGCAGCAGTGCATCCACGACGGCTTCGGTCTGCACCGCTTCGGCAGGCGCATGAGCGGCAACCAGTACGCGCAGGCGTTCATCGACGAGCTCGAAAAGAGCGGCGTCGAGGTGAAGCTCGACACCATGGTGCTCGAGGTAACGCCGGAACGCACGGTCTACGCCTGCAATAGCAGCGAAGGCATGCTCGCGATCGAGGCGGGCGCGGTCATCCTTGCCATGGGCTGCAGGGAACGGACGGCGAGCCAGGTGCTCATCTGCGGGGACCGGCCCGCGGGCGTGCTCACGGCGGGCGCTGTACAGCGCTACATCAACATGGAAGGATACCTTCCCGGCAGCCGCGCTGTGATCCTCGGCTCGGGCGACATCGGGCTCATCATGGCGCGGCGCATGACGCTGGAGGGCATTGAGGTCAAAGCGGTGTACGAGGTTATGCCCTCGCCCGGAGGGCTTACGCGCAACATCGTGCAGTGCCTCGACGAATTCAACATTCCGCTGCACCTTTCCACCACCGTCACGCGCGTGAACGGAAGGAAGCGCGTGGAGTCCGTCACAGTCGCGAAGGTGGACGAGAAGCTCAAGCCCGTTCCCGGCACGGAGGAGACGATCGAATGCGACCTCCTTGTGCTCGCGGTCGGCCTGATTCCCGAAAACGAACTGAGCCGTGCCGCCGGCATCGAGCTTGACCCGCGCACGAAAGGACCCGTGCTCGACGACGCCTTCATGACGAGCATACCCGGCGTCTTCGCGTGCGGCAACGTGGCGGTCGTATTCGATCTGGTCGACTACGTATCGCGGAGCGGGGAAATCGCGGCGCGCGGCGCGGTCGACTTTATCGCAGGGAAGTTACGTATGCCCGAGCGCTACATCCCGGTCGAAGCGCGGGATAACGTAAATTTCGTCGTACCCCAAAGGCTCAGGCCCGAGTGTGAGGGAGCCTCCCTCTTCATGCGCGTGAAGAAACCGCAGCTTCAAGCCGTGCTGACGTGTGAGAGCGGGGGAAAGGTGCTTTTGCACAAGCGCCTCAGTCATCTCGCGCCGCCGGAAATGCTCACATTCGACATCGCGGGATGCGAAGGCGAGCCCGTTGCGGTATCGATCGGGGAGGTGGAAGGCAAGTGAACGAGAAGCAGATCGTCTGCACGGTATGCCCAGGAAGCTGCAGGCTTACGGTGTGCGAGGAAAACGGGCAACTTACCGTAGAAGGGTACGGGTGCAAGCGTGGCCTCTCCTACGGCGCGAGCGAATATCAAAATCCCATGCGCATGCTCACGACCACCGTCGCGATCCGCGGCGGCACGCAGCCGAGGTTGCCCGTGATCAGCAGCGCGGAGATCCCCAGAGAGAAGCTCGGGGAGTGCCTCGCGGCGCTCTATCGGCTTATGCTCGACGCGCCAGTCGCGTGCGGGGACATCATCGAACCGAACATCTGCGGAACGGGCGTGGACGTCGTCGCGTCTCGCTCGATGAAAGCCGTCAAGGCCGTATGACAACAGGAGGGAATATGATCGACAAACAGGAACTTCTCAGCGGCCTTTCGGCCATCGTCGGCGGGGGAAACGTGCTCTCGGACGAGCAAACCGTACGCGAATGCGCGAAGGACTACATCGGCTTTCGCATCTTCGAGCGCGCGGATGGAAAATTCTTTGCGCCGCGCGCGTCGTGCGTGGTGCGGCCGCACAGCGTCGAGGAGGTAGCAAAGACCCTTCGTTTCCTCAACGACCATCGGATCGACGTGACACCGCGCACCGGCGGCTCGAGCGTGACGCAGAGCATTGAGCCCGTCGAGGGCGGCGTGATCCTCGACGGCGGCGCGATGAACGGCATACTTGACGTGAACGAAACCAATATGACCGTTACCGCACGCTGCGGGACGCCGCTGGAATACCTCGAGAGCGCGCTCAACGCGCGCGGCTATACGACCGGACACTTCCCGCAGTCGCTTCCCATGGCGCATGTTGGCGGGCTCGTCGCAACGCGCAGCATCGGCCAGTTTTCCACGTTCTACGGCGGTATTGAGGATATGGTCGTCGGTTTGGAGGCGGTGCTGCCGGACGGCACGGTCGTGCGGATCAAGAATGTGCCAAGAAGAAGCTGCGGGCCGGATCTTCGCCAGCTGTTCATCGGCAGCGAAGGCGCGCTCGCTTTCGTGACGGAGGCGACGCTGAAAATCTTCAAGTACCGCCCGGACGAACGGTGGATGCGCGCGTATGCCGTCGCCGATATGCGGGCTGGGCTCGAGTTCGTGCGCGAACTGATGGCGGACGGGTATAAGCCCGCCGTCGTCCGCCTGCACGACGCGGCCGAGGTCATGATGGTGCTGGGGATGGGCTCCGCCGTGCCGGCGGGTCAGGCGCTGTTGCTGTTCCTATGCGAAGGGCCGCGCGCCCTCGCCGAGGAGACGGGCAAAGCCATCGGGGGATACGCAAAAAAACACAACGCCTGCGACCTTGGCGAAAAGCCCGTGGAAGCGTGGTTCAAGACGCGCAACGACGTATGCCACACGCTCGACAAGGGCACCTATTACGAGATGGGCGTCGTCGCCGACACCTGCGAGATCGCCGCCAACTGGGACGAAATCGGCAATATCTACGACGCGGTGACGGAGCGCCTCATGGGCGAGATCGAAGAGATGGCCTACGCGGGAGGACACGCCTCGCACTGCTACATGCAGGGCACGAACATTTACTTCACCTTCGCCTTCATGGAAGAAAAGGGTGCCGAGGCCGCGCGGGAGGATTACATGCGCGTGGTTTCGATCATACTCGAGGAAACGCTCAAGCGCGGGGGCAGCGTCGCACACCACCACGGCAGCGGCCGCTACAGGACGCGCTTTATGCCCGAGGA
>DATMYG010000011.1:0-11208 GCA_035561055.1 Clostridia bacterium
TCGAATGGCTGAACGATCTTTCGGATACCCCAAGTTCCATTAAGCTCGCCGCCATTTACGACTATACGATCGAAAACCCCACTTTTGTCTTGCTCGAAGGTCAGGTATTCCCCCGGATTGACACCTGCACGCTGCGCCTTATCGACGAGGACGGCGAAACGCACATCTGGCGTATGGAGGACGGCGGGAAGCTCGTCGATGAAGAAGGCATCGTCTACGAATGGAGCGATCTGTGCGAGTTCGGTGCGCCGCAGGAATAATCGGCAATCTGGTGTGATTCAAACGGCTTCCGTTCAAAGGGCGGGAGGCTAAATAATGAATCTCGATAGAAAACGGGTTTTTGCTCTCAGACAAAAACCCGTTTTTTCTACTTAATTGTCAATTGCCTATTGCTTTTAGTTCGACCTCTTCAGGATGAACCACGCGTGCATGTACGGAAGCCCGGTTTCCTCGTCCGTTCCATACGGATCGGCGTAGAGCTCGTAGGACTTGCCGTCGCCAAGCTCAATCGTGGACACGCCACTAAAGTAGCAGAACATGATGTCGCCCTCGCTCGTCTGGATGCGGGCGATGACAAAGGGCGCGCTCTGCCGGATCTCCGTGATGGTGCCTACGATCTTGTAGCCCTGCTCGTGGTGCGGATAATCGCGGATGCGGGCGTAGTCGATGCGGTAGACGCTGCCCATGTAGGCGTCCTTGTCGGGCTGATGCTCGAGGTAAAGCGTGGTGGTCTTGGCCGCGTCGCCCTTGGTGGCGGTGACGACGGTTTCGTATACGCCGACCTCCGCGGTTTTAACCGTGAAGCTGAACGTGCCCGCGTTTGAATCCTGTGTAATCATGCCCTCGAGCTCAACGCCCGTAACGGCGATGGTCGCGCCCTGCTCCATGGTGCCGGCGACGGTCATCGTGGCGCTCGTGCCGTAGAGCTTGACGTCCCCGTTCACGCTGAAGGCCACGTTGCCCTGCGGGGGCGTGGTGGGCGTGGTCGCGGCGCCGTAGGTGATGTTGTAGGTCTGCACGGCGCTCATGCAGCCGTTCTTCTGGGCCCTGACCTTGAGTATGAAGGTGCCCTCGCCGGGCAGCGTATAGTTGGTGGAGAAATTGCCCGCCTCGTCCACGGCGACCTGGTTTTCGCCCACGAAGATGGAGGCCGTGTTGTCGTCCACGACGCCGACGACCGGCACCGTGGTCGAATCGACGGTGAAGTCGCTCACCATGGGCTGGCTCATCGTGAGGGTGATCGCGGGCACGTGAATCGTAATGGGCTCTTCAAATTCAACCGGCGTCTCCTCGTTCTTGGAATTGACCACGACGATGTCGGGCGTGACGGAAAGCGTGGCGGAATCGAGCGGCTCGTCGGGAATCCATACCGTTTCCGGCACGCGCAGTTTTACCGAACCCTTGGAAACCGCGACCTCCTTGACGATGGACCCCGCGGTGAAGCGTACGATGTAATTGTTCTTCGCGTAAACGGTAATCAGGTAAGCGACGTCGCCCTCGTCCGTGGTGCCGACGTCCACTTTGGGCGCGCGGGTGATGGGGTCGCCCTGGAAGGTGCAACTGATGAACTTGGCAAAGCTGCCGTCGTAGCGCGTGCCGATGAGGATGACGCCGAATATGACGATCAGCAGCACCAGCGCGCCAGCCGCCGCGACGAAGAGCAGGTTACGCTTGCCGCCTCCCGTATGCGTGCGGGAACGACCGTAGCCGCCGTCGTAGTCGTCGAAATCGTCCTCGGCCTTCCTGTGGGGCTTCTGCGGCTTTGGCGCGACGGGCTGCTCCCGTTCGACCTGCGCTCCCACTTCGCCGCCACGATAGGCCTCGGCGTCATATGCGCGGGAAGGCGCTTGCGCCTGCGCGGCGGCGCGCTTGACCTGCTGCGTCTTTTCGAAAGCCTGTCCGGCAGGCTGCGCCTTTTCGTAAGCCGACTCCTGCTTGGGCGCGGCGTGCACGCGCACGTTGTTGCTGAAATCCTCTTCGCCCGCGCTGGGGGCGGGCCGGAAGGAAGGCGTCCGTTCGACCTCGGCGGGGCGGGGATTGAATTTTTTAAAATATCCCTCGGGAATTTCTTCCTCGGTGACGGTGTTTGCGTCGAAGTCGGGCTTGGGCCACTGCGGCGCGCGCACGAAGCCCCACGCGGGTGGCGTTTCCCCGGTCGAGGCAACATAGGAGGTATAGCCGGCGTCCCGCGCTTTCGCGCCGGGATCGTCCGTTTCCTTTTCAGGCGTAAGCGGAGCCGCGCATTGTTCGCAATATTCGAGATAGTCCTCGTTCTGCGCGCCGCAATTCTTACATCTCATCATCAGTTCCTCCTGAATGGGATTCATATCCACATGATTATATCAAATAAGAAAAAAGCTGCAAAGGTTTTCGTATCCGAATTTTGAAAACAATATATGAAAAAGTGCAGGAAAGCCTGCGGGCGCTTACAATGCCAAGTATCCTGTGCTATAATGAATCGAATTTCACGAGGAGCTCACTATGCGAAGAATCCTTGCAGCAGCATCGATCACGTTCCTCCTTGCGCTTTCGCTTTACGGGTGCAAGGGGGGAGAAACCACCGCGCCGGAAGCGGAGCAGGATCTTTCCGGCTTTTCTCTTGCGGACGGCGTTCAGGGCGGAGGCACCGTGAAAAACGCGAATCTCAGCCAACTTGAAATGAAGGACGAGGGCGGGGACACCGTGCTGACGCTCGATTTCGTATCCGACAGCCAGCTTTCCGGCGACGGCACGCAGCGGGAGGTTTCCAACCCGCCCAAATATAAAGTCTACACGCTTGGCAAGCCGTACCGGCTCGTTATTGAGTTCGAATCCTTGGCCTTCTGGGATTACGAGCGTACGTTCGACCCCGATTCGTCCGAACTCGTGCAGGGCGTGTTCAATTATTCCCCCGCGCAGGGCGGGGTTTTCAGGCTCTACCTGCAGCTTTCGCGCGAGGTCGCCTACAAGGTCGGCGACGAGGACAGCGTTGTGACTGTGACGCTGCGCCCGGTTCGCAAGACTGCGGCCACGCCGCAACCCGAGAAGACCGACGGCGGCGCCGTGGATATCCTCGAGGATGAGGCGGCCCCCGCGGGCTCGTCCTACTATGTGCTCGCCAACGCGTACCGCGACTATTGCTCCGGCGCGCTCGCGGCCGCGGAAATGACCCCGACCTTAGCTTCCGACGGCGCGAACATCCTAATCATCTCCGAGGCGTTCGCAACAAAGAGCGCCGCAACTAAACTGATGGAAACGATCCTTGCGCGCGAGGCGGGCGCGGTCCCGGCCAACTGGGAAGTCGTCCTGATTGCCGACGGCACACTCCCGTCCTATAGCGCGGAGATGGAGTATCTCGCCGCGTACGACGTGATGCCCGCGCGCATGCAGGACGCTCCCGCGAAGCTGGACGTCATCATACCGGATGGCCTTTTCCTCGCGATGACGCCCGACAATGGCGGCCTTCTCTACAGCCGCCGCGTGAGCCAATATGAGGCGGGCGGCGGCGTCACCCGCTATGAACTGCTCTACGTGCAGGGCTTGGATGGGCAGTCGAGGCAACTTCTCGATTTCGAGTTCCAGTCCATCGAATCCGCCAAATATTCGCCGGACGGGCGCAAGCTTGCCGTGCTCGAGAGAAGCGGCGAGAGCGCGCACCTCTATGTGTTCGACGTGGATTCGCGGGACCTTCTGACGGACCTGTCCGCAATGGGCTTCGGGGATACCGTGAGCGCCTACTGCTGGGACAGCATGGGCGGGCGCGTCTTCTCCATCGGCGGATCGAACGAGATTGTCGTCAACCAGTACGACTTCAACGTGCCCAGCGAGAGCAAGCGCTTCACCGTGGTCGACAAGAAGGGCGTGGACGAGACGAGTCTTGCTTTCCGCGACGGGGAGGTCTATTTCTGCGAAACCACGCTCGATGCGGGCGCGCAGATGTTCCGCGTCAAGCCGGAGGGGGGCCTGCGCAGGCTTTACTTTGCGGCGGAGGCCTTCGCCTTCTCCGAGGACGAGCGCTACCTCGCTTATACCGACAACAAGAGCGATTACGGCGCGGCTCCGGGTGCGACCGACGGCGCGGCCGCGACGCCTGATGCGGACCCCGTCTTCGCCGTGGTAGACCTGCAGACGGGCGAAGTGCGCGACATCGAGGCGGATTTCCGCGTGTATACCTTCCGTTGGTCGCGGGATGCGAAAAAGCTCTTTTACTTTGAAAACATGCTCTCAGGCGATACGGGCGAGGGCGGCGAAAACGGCGGGGAGGACGGCACGTCGTCCGGCTCGGCCGATCAGGACCCGTATCCCTACCGGCTCTGGGTGTACGATATGGAAACGGGTACAAGCCGCGTCGTCGCCGATCTTACTTCGACCAACATCGGTATATCGGCTTCGGGAAGCCTCGTTTATGTCTGCTATGTCGACACGGAGACGCTCGGGGACGTGGTGCGCGCGACCTACGCGCTGTATCTGGACGAATAGCCGCAATTTAATATAGAAACACCATATGGACATCGCGCGCGAGTTGGTGTAAAATTCCATATGGAAAGACGCAGAGTAGGGCGCTGTGCGCGTCCCCGTCACAGGGGAGCAGTGCCGCCGGAACGGGGAGTTGTCCGGCGGACGAATAACCGAGGGTTTGCGGTTCAGTGCTCGAATCCCGCTGCTGCATAAAGGATTCAAGCTTCCTCTATGCGGTAAAATCGGCCGTGTAAAGGAGGCTTTATTATGCAGAAAAAGCTTGGCAGAGTCCTCGCCGTCGCATTGTGCGCGGCAATCCCGTGCGCGCTGTACGCGTACTTCTCGAAAACCTATACGGCGGACGCCGAGTCGCCCGATTTCCTCATCATGGCGGGCATCTTCCTGCCGTGGATCGGTATCCTTTCGCTGATGCTGCGCCTCTGGCAAAGCACCGAGGAGCGCCTGTGGACGCGGGAGAAGACGCGCCGGCTCGTCGTGTGTGCGCTGCTGACCGCGCTGGGCGTGGTGCTGGGCGGCCTTTTGAGCATTCCCGCGATGCCGCTTGGCACATACTCGCTCAAAATCGGCTTCGGCGTGCTGCCCGTCATCCTCACGGGCGTGCTCTTCGGGCCGGCATACGGGGCGATGGTCGGCGGGCTCACGGACTTTTTGCAGGCGCTGATCTTCCCCAAGGGGGCGTACGTGCCCTTCTTCACCGTCATCGGCACGTTCTTCGGACTGATTCCCGGTTTGTTCTTCGCGAGGGGACAGGAGGCGAAATTCCCGCGCGTGCTGCTCGCCGTGGCAGCCGGGCAGATGATCGCGAGCGTCGCGCTCAACTCGCTGCTTCTCATCTGGCTCTACGGGCTGCCGTGGGAAACCTTCATTCCTCGCGTCATTAACCAGGCTGTGATGATACCGGTATACAGCGTGCTCGTGTACTACTGCGTGAAACTCCTTAAAAAAGCGGGCGTCGCGCGGCCGGGGTTATAGAATCCGTCACAAATGCACATACTTTCCTCAGCGACCAAATAAGGTTATGGGAGGTAAGCTATGGCATTGATGCGGCTCAACGCAGCGCAGAGCGCGGAGCGTGAAAACGTCGCGCAAGCGCTCGCGCGCTGGAAGGCGGCGCTGGAATTCTACGAAAACGTCAAGGATCCGGAGCTGATCGATTTTGCGATCTACGACATGGAGGCCGCCAGGAGAAAGTACGTCTTTCTCCTCAGGCAGAGCAAGAAAACAATAAGCCAGCCTTGACGGGCTGACGGTGCGGAGGTACGGCCATGGGTTTTGCAGGCGTGATGATGAGCATCGCCGCGTTCGGCGTCGGCATCCTGATACTTTGGCTGATCTGCAAGCTTTTGAAGCTCTCGCTCAAGATCATCTGGAAGCTTCTCGTCAACGCCCTCCTGGGCGCGCTGATCCTGATCGTATTCAACCTCGTGGGGGGGCTGTTCGGCTTCACGCTGCCCATCACATTCCTCTCGGCGCTGGTGGCGGGCGTGTTCGGCGTGCCGGGCGTCATCGTTATGGCGCTGCTGTCGCTTCTGTAAGGACGACGCTTTCAAGCGTGAGCGTTCCGCCCTCGAGGCGCGCGCGCACCGCGCCGTAAACGAATGCGACCGCGTCCCCCGCGATCGTCAGGGACGATGCGACGCCGTCCTCTTCAACCGTGGAGGTCCACCCCTCCGCGGTTTTTTCTATGGCGCAGGTTCTGTCCGCATCCACGGAGGCTTGCCCGTCGGGGGAAATGGGGGAGGAAAAGTCGGGTGGCTGCGATGCGGGCGCGGAGCTCTGCATCCATTCGCCAATTGAAAAGTCCACGCGCGCGTCGGGCGCGTACGCGCCCGCGAGGGCGGTTCCGTCGCTGTAAGTAAAAGTAAAAGCATACGTTCCGCCGTCGGAAGCGCTCATCGTTCCGCTGCCTTGCGCCGCGCCTTCGACCGTGCCGGAATATCCATTCCCGTCGTCGGCGGGGAAGAGGCGGCACACGGTCGCGCCGATGTCGGAGAGCGCCGCGAAGTGCGCGCTCAGCGCGAGGGAAATTTCAAGCGAGGCGGCCGTGTTGTGCTGCGCGAGCGCGCGCGAAAGCGCGTCGGACGAAGCGCGGCTCCCCTCGAGGAACGCGTGATAAAAGCTGTATAGGGGGTTGACGGAAAAGGGCGTCGCCGTGGTTTCGCCTGCGAACGTCGCGACGGGGGTCGGGACAGGGATCGGGGCAGCCGTAGGCGCAAGGGTCGGCGCGGAGAAGATCTCATTGATCTTGTCGAGGCGTTCGCATCCACCCATAAGCGGGATCGCGGTGCAAACGAATAGAAGGATGAGACGGAGCGCGATTTGCCGCCGTTTCATTGTTCGCCGCCGTGGTTCGAGGCGGAGGCGGGGGATTCCTCGGGTTCCTCGGGAGTGGACTCGACGCCTTTGACGGGCTCTTCCTGTGTGCCGGGCATAGACGCGCCTTCGGCCGTCGCTACGCCCTGGAAGTACGACACAAGCCCGTTGAAGATGCCGACCGCGCAGAGCGTCTGGTAAGCGTCGCTGTTGAGCAGCGCGTCATCCCGCGCGTTGGAAAGATACCCCATCTCGAGTGTGACGACGGGGATTTGGGACCAGTTGAAGCCCACCTGGTTCTCCAGGGAAACCAGCTCCACCGTCTCGGCGCCAACCGCCGTGCCGAAGCCGCGGCCGAGGCACTCGCCAAGGTAGCGGCTGAATTCGTAAATATCGGGCGTGACGCGCGCGGAGGGAATCAGCACGCAGGGCGTATTTATCTCGCCGTCGCAGCACCAGTTGCAGTGGATGCGAACCCACAGCGCGGCTCCGCTCCCGCTCATGATATTGGCGCGGTCGATGTTGGAGAGGGAAACGTCCGAGCTCGTGCGGGTCATGACGACCGTCGCCCCGCAACTTTCGAGCAGCGCGCGCACCTTCTGGGCGACGAGGAGATTGATGCGGTATTCGGGCACGCCGCTGCGTATGCCGAAGCAGCCCGCGCTCTGGCGTATCTTTGTTAAATCGGAACCCGGCGCGAGCGGCTCGAGGCCGAAGTCGGGGAGAAGCTGGTGGCCAGGGTCGAGGCCGATTACGAGGCCATTGAGCGTCTCGGCCGCGGCGGCGAGCGCCTCCTCGTTCAGCGCGAGGCTTGTTTCATCGGCCGGGGTTTCTTCGCTCATATAGACGGTATCCGTCGCCGCGTCAGCCCCGCCCGCATCGTCCTCGCCGCCGAGTCCGAGCATCACGCGGATGCCGGAGGGCATGTCGGACGTGCGGAAATACCTGGAAAAACGATCCCAGTAATAGACGCTTGTGCGCTTTGGCGGCTGTTCGGTTCCGCCCGAATCCTCCCCGCTGCCGTCCGCGCCCGGATCGGCATACGCGGTGGAACCCACGGCCAGTATCGCCGCGAGGACGAGCGGAAGGAACATGCGAAGCGTGCGTCTCATCGAAACAAACGGCTCCTAATCATAGATTGTCTATTCTATTGTAATGATGCGCGGATCGTTTTGCAACGAAAGGGTCATAAACAAATTGTTAACAATCCGTCACACTTTGATAAAGCGCAGCGCGCCGTCCCGAACCTCAAGCCGCACGCTGTCCCCGAGCTTGATCCTGCCCGATAATAGCTCCTCGCTAAGGCTGTCCTCCACGCGGTGCTGGATGAGGCGGCGAAGAGGTCGCGCGCCGTACTGCGGGTCGAACCCGTCGCTGGAAAGCAGCTCTTCCGCTTCGGGCGTTACCGTTAGGGAGATGCCCCGCATGGCGATGCGCGCCTTGACCCGGTCGAGCATCAGCCGGGCGATAGCGAGCGTCTGCTCCGCGCTGAGCTGGTTAAAGAGCACGACCTCGTCCACGCGGTTGAGGAACTCGGGGCTGAAGGTTTTCTTCAATTCCGCGAGCATGTCCTCGCGCGCGTGCTCCGCGCGCGCCGCACCGAAGCCCACCGTCGCGCCCCGGCCGAAGCGGGACGCGCCGACGTTGGAGGTCATAATGATGATGGTGTTGCGAAAATCGACCGTCCGCCCGCGCGAATCGGTCAGCCTGCCGTCCTCGAGCACCTGCAGAAGCATATTGTACACGTCGGAGTGTGCCTTTTCGATTTCGTCGAGCAAAATCACGCTGTAGGGCTTCCTCCTCACGCGCTCGGTGAGCTGGCCGCCCTCGTCGTAGCCGACGTAGCCCGGCGGGGAGCCGATGAGCTTAGAGACGCTGTGCGCTTCCATATATTCGCTCATGTCGAGACGGATCATCGCCTCCTCGTCGGAGAAGACCGCCTGCGCGAGCGCTTTACTGAGCTCCGTTTTGCCCACGCCCGTGGGGCCGAGGAAGACGAAGGAGCCGATGGGCCTGCCGGGGTCCTGCAGCCCCGCCCGTGCGCGGCGGATGGCGCGGCACACGGCGGAGACCGCCTCGTCCTGCCCGATGATGCGCTCGTGCAGCTTGTCCTCAAGGTGCAGGAGCCTTTCGCTCTCGCTCTCGGTCAGGCGGCTCACGGGGATGCCCGTCCAGGCGTTTACGACCTCGGCGATGTCGTCCGCGGTGACGACGGACTCGCGGTCGTCCCGCTCCCGCTCCCAGTCCGCTTTGATGCGTTCTATTTTGGCGCGCAGCTTCTGCTCCTCGTCGCGGATGGCGGCGGCGCGCTCGTAATTCTGGTTGTTGACGGCCTCCTCCTTCTCGTTGAGCAGGGCCTCGAGCCTGGCGCGCAGCTCCGTCACGTCCGGCGGGGCGCCGTACGCGTGCAGGCGTACGCGGCTTGCGGCCTCGTCCATAAGGTCGATCGCCTTATCAGGCAGATATCTGTCTGAAATATACCGGTCGCCAAGGTCGACTGCGGCGCGGATGGCCTCATCGGTGATGCGCGCCTTGTGATGCGCCTCGTACCTGTCGCGAAGGCCGAAGAGGATGGCCTCGGCCTCCTTCCTCGTGGGCTCGCCGATGTTCACGGGCTGGAAGCGGCGCTCGAGCGCCGCGTCCCGCTCGATGTGGCGGCGGTACTCGTCGGGCGTCGTCGCACCGATAACCTGCACATCCCCGCGCGCGAGGGCGGGTTTTAAGATGTTCGCGGCGTCCACGCTGCCTTCGCTCGCGCCCGCGCCGATGATGGTATGCAGTTCGTCGATGAAGAGGATGGTCCTGCCCTCCTCGCGCAGTTCGTTGATGGCGTTTGTGATGCGTTCCTCGAATTCGCCCCGGTACTTCGTGCCCGCGAGCATCGCGCCAAGGTCGAGGCTGACGATTCGTTTATCCCGTAGAAGCTCCGGAATCTTGCCGGAGGCGATGCGCTGCGCGAGCCCCTCGATGACGGCGCTCTTGCCCACGCCCGGGTCGCCGATGAGCACGGGATTGTTCTTCGTGCGGCGTGTGAGAATTTGCAGAATGCGCTGCACCTCCGCGTCGCGGCCGATCACGGGGTCGAGCTCGCCCTCGCGCGCGAGGCCGGTCAGGTCGGTGCCGTACTGATCGAGCACGGGCGTGGCGGAAGCGTCGGATGAGGATTTGGTTCCGTTCTGCTTGGCGACTTCCTCGCCCGTGAGAAGGGAGCGCAGCAGCGCGAGGTCCACGCCGAGGTCCTTTAAAATACGAACGGCTACGGAGTCCCGCTCCCGGAGGATGGCAAGCAGGATGTGTTCGGTGCCGATGTAGCTGGTCTTGAGGGACTTCGCTTCGTAGAGGCTTAATTCGAGGATCTTCTTTGTGCGCGGCGTGTAGCCGAAGCTGTCCGTGAAGTGATAATCCCCGCGGCCGACGAGCTCGTCCGCGCGCTCCTGCGCGGCCTTGTCGGTTACGCCGAGGGAGACGAGCGCCTTCGCCGCCGTGCCGTCCTCCTCGCGAATAAGGCCGAGCAGGAGATGCTCGCTGCCCACATAATTGTGGCCCATGTCCCGCGCGGTTTCCTGCGCGAGCGCGAGCGCCCTCTGCGCGCCCTGTGTGCACCGTTCCGAAAAGCCCATACGCCGCTCCTTTAGCCAAAGAGGTCTTTTCCGTTATTTTATCCCAAACATGCTCCGCGGGCAATTGAAACGGATAAAATGGATGAAAAACTCGCATGATCGTGGTATCATAACATAGATTCGCCCGGCCCTTCGGCGGCATATTATGGTGTATATGCCAATAATGAACGGGAGATGCAGAGATGATTTATCTTGACAACAGTGCAACCACAAGAACCTTGGACGCGGCCGCGGACGCGGCGCGAACCTATATGACCGATCGCTTTTTCAACCCCTCCGCCGCGTATTCGCCCGCGGTGGAGTCCGAGAAGGCGGTCGATGCCGCGCGCGCGCGGCTCGCCTCAACCCTCGGCGCGAAGCCGGATGAGATCATATACACTTCTGGGGCTACGGAGAGCAACAACGCCGCCGTTTCCGGCGCCCTCAGGGCGGCGCGGGGGAAGGGCAGGCTCGTCGTCGGTGCGACGGAGCATCCTTCCGCCTATGAGGTCGTAAAGGCGTACGCCGCGCAGGGCTACGAGGTGCTCGAAGCGCCCGTGAACGCCGTGGGCGCGGTCGACCTTGAGGCGCTCGCCGCCCTTGTGAGCGCGGATACGAAGCTCGTGAGCGTTATGCAAGTCAACAACGAGGTCGGCGCGATCAACGACTGCGCCGCAATCTACCGCGCGGTGAAATCCGCCGCGCCCGAGGCCGTCGTCCATACGGACGGCGTGCAGGGCTTTCTCAAGGTGCCCTTCGACGCGAGGGACTGCGACTTCTACTCGATCAGCGGCCACAAATTCCACGCGCCCAAAGGCGTCGGCGCGCTGTATGTGAA
>DATMYG010000012.1:0-9034 GCA_035561055.1 Clostridia bacterium
CCGGAGTGCCCCGCGTGGAACGTGGAGCGCATGCATAGCGGCGCGAAGCCCCATTGGAATTACATCGACGGGTGCATGCTGCGCGCGCTCTGGCGGCTCGGCGAAACGCGGCGCGACGCGCGTTATGCGCGGTACGTGCGCTCCTTTGTCGATTATTATGTCGGAGAGGATGGCGCGCTGCTCGGGTACGACGAAGGGGAATACAACCTCGACAACATCCTGGAGGGCAACGCGCTCGTCGACCTTTATGAGGCGACGGGCGGAAAAAAGTACCTTCTTGGCATCGAGCGGCTCGAGCGACAGCTGGCGCGCCAGCCGCGCACGGATGAGGGGAGCTATTGGCACAAGCTGATGTATCCCGACCAGGTCTGGCTGGACGGGCTTTATATGGCGCAGGTTTTTCGCGCGCGCCGTGCGGCGAAAAACGGGGACGAACGGGAGCTTAATGATATCCTCCGGCAGTTTCGGACGGTGCGCGCACATATGTACGATCCCGCGCTCCACCTGTACCGCCATGCGTACGACGCGTCCGGCCGCGCGTTCTGGGCGGATGAAAAGGGGCTTTCCCGCTGCGTGTGGCTGCGCGCGATGGGCTGGTGGCTCGCGGCGCTCGCGGATGCGGCGGCCGTCTGGCCCGCTTCGCACGGGGGCGGGCAATGGCTCGGCGCGTGCCTCGAGGAGGCGCTCTCGGGCCTGTTCCCGTACCGGGATGCGCGAAGCGGCATGTTTTTGCAGGTGGTGGACCGGGCGTGCGCGAACGGCAATTATCCGGAAACGAGCGGCAGCGCCCTCGCCTCGTACGCCTGCCTTCGCGGCGCGAACACGGGTGTGCTGGGCGAGGGCTGGCGTGAGGAAGGGGAAAGCGTGCTGCGCGCGATCGAGCGGGAAAAGCTGCGCCCCTGTGCGGAGGGCTTCGAGCTTACGGGAATCTGCCTGGTCGCGGGCCTCGGGCCGGAATCGAACCGCCGCCGCGACGGAAGCTATGCGTATTATCTTTCCGAGCCGGTCGTCGCCAACGAGGCCAAGGGCGTTGCGCCTTTCCTGATGGCGTATGCCGAAAGCGCCTCGGCGCGGGGGGCGGGCCATGGAGGGCGCTGAGCGCCGCATCGACTGCCCCTTCAGCGGGGCTTATCTGACATACGCCCCCGTCGCGGATGCGCGGGGGCTGATTGTTGTATGTCCCGGCGGCGGGTACCGGCGGCTCTCCGGGCGGGAAGGCGCTCCCGTCGCGGCGGCGTTTGCGCGCGGCGGTTATCAGGCGCTGGTCCTAAACTACACGGTGGACCCTGCGCCCCTCGGCACGCTGCCGCTGCAGGAGCTTGCCTGGGCTGTTGAAACCGCGCGCATCCGGCCGGAATGGCGCGGGCTTCCCGCATTCGCCTGCGGGTTTTCGGCGGGAGGGCATCTGTGCGCGTCGCTTGGGGTACACTTCGCCGACAACGCGTTGTTTCCCCCGGCGCGGCAGGACTTTGCTTGCCGCCCGGACGGGCTGATCCTGTGCTACCCGGTCGTTGCGGCGGGCGCGCACGCGCACCATGAAAGCTTTGCGCGCTTATGCGGCCATGATGCGCGGCTGGCGGAGTATTTCTCGGTGGAGCGCTTTGTCACGAAGGACACGCCCGGCGCGTTTCTCTGGCATACGGCGGCGGACGAGAGCGTCCCCGTAGAGAACGCGCTGCTGTTCTACGAAGCCCTCTTGCGCGCGGGCGTGCGCAGCGAACTGCACATTTTTCCCAACGGCGCGCACGGGCTTTCGCTCGCGACGCGCGAAGTCAACGACCCGCTTGAGGGGCGTGCGCCCGACCCGCGGGCCGCCGCGTGGTTCGGCCTGTGTCTTGCGTGGCTCGAAAGCTACGCGCCCTGTGCAGCGAACAAGGGCGCGTAGGAGAAGTGCGTTTGCGTGAATGCCGCGGGCGAACGGCGCGTCACCTTTCGCTCATGTACGGATAATCCGCTGTCGTCGCGGGCATAAAGGTTTCCTTGATGGTGCGGGGGCTGATCCAGCGCATAAGGTTGAGCTCGCTGCCCGCCTTGTCGTTGGTGCCGGAGGCGCGCGCGCCTCCGAAGGGCTGCTGGCCGACCACCGCGCCGGTGGGCTTGTCGTTGATGTAGAAGTTACCCGCCGCGTCGCGCAGCGCGTTTTCCATACGTAGGATCGCCGCGCGCTCGTTTGCGAAAATCGCGCCGGTAAGCGCATAGCCCGTCGCGCTCTCGCACAGGGCGAGGGTTTCGTCGAGCGCCTCGTCCTCGTAGACGTAAACGGTCAGCACGGGGCCGAAAAGCTCCGTCACCATGGTCGGGAAGTCCGGCTTCTTCGCCCGGATCAGCGTGGGCGTTATGAAGTAGCCCTTTCCGCCGTCGTAGCTCCCGCAGACGACCTCCGCGTCGGGCGAGGCTTTCGCCAAATCGATGTAGGATGTGATCTTCCTGAAGGACGCTTCGTCGATGACCGCGCCCATGAACGTCGTAAAGTCCGCCACGTCGCCCACCTTGAGCGGCGCAATGAGGGCGAGCACCTTTTCCTTCACCGTCTCCCAGAGGGAGGCAGGGATGTACGCGCGCGAGGCCGCGGAGCATTTCTGCCCCTGGTATTCATAAGCGCCGCGCACCATCGCTGCTGCGAGCGCGTCGATATCGGCGCTCGGATGGGCGAAGATGAAGTCCTTGCCGCCGGTCTCTCCCACGAGCCGGGGATAAGAACGATATTTCGAGATGTTCTGGCCCACGAGGCTCCACACGCCGGAGAAGACCTCCGTGGAGCCCGTGAAATGGAAGCCCGCCATGCGCGCGTCGGTCATCAGTACGCGGGAAACATCCGCCCCGCGCGAGGGCACGAAGTTGACGACGCCCGCGGGCAGACCCGCTTCCATGAGAAGACGCATGACATAGTAGTTTGAAAGCACCGCGGTGGACGCGGGCTTCCAGACGACGGCGTTCCCCATGAGCGCGGGTGCGCCGGGCAGATTGCCCCCGATGGAGGTGAAGTTGAAGGGCGTGACCGCGACGACGAAGCCGTCCAAAGGCCTATACTCCACGCGGTTCCACACGCCCCTGGCGTTCTCGGGCTGGCGCGCGTAGATGTTCGCCGCGAAGTGCGCGTTGTAGCGGAAGAAATCGCACAGCTCGCATGCGGCGTCGATTTCCGCCTGATAGGCGGTCTTGCTCTGGCCGAGCATGGTCGCGGCGTTGACTTTCGCGCGCCATGGGCCCGCGAGCAGCTCCGCGGCCTTGAGGAACACCGAGGCCCGCTGTTCGAAGGGCATCTCGCCCCACGTTTTGCGCGCCGTGCACGCGGCCTCCGCCGCCATGCGAAGCTCTTTCTCCGTCGCGATGCAATAGCGCGCGAGCACATGCGCGTGGTCGTGCGGCATGACGATCTCGGCGCGCTGCTCCGTCCAGATTTCTTTTCCATCGATGATCAGGGGAATGTCGACCACCTCGCGCGACTGCCGCTCGAGCTCCGCCTTGAGCGCGGCGCGCTCCGGGCTGCCGGGTAGATACGCCTTTACAGGCTCGTTATACGGTTGAGGAACTAAAAAAAAGCCGTTGCCCATACGATATGCCTCCTGATCAAATTGCAGGTTCAGTATAGTATGCGGCAATTGCCTTGTCAATCAGAAAGCGGATTGAGTTCTAGAACGTGTTCCCGCCGAGCATCCCGCGTACGGCGCGGTTGACGTCGGCCCTGTGCCCGTCCTTGTCGGTATCCTTATCTGAAATTTCCTGAAAAACGGAGCCGGGCAGGCTCTCGTGCAGATATACGCCGCATTCAAACGGGTGGCACAGGTCATGGCGGTTTGCCAAAATCATGATCGGCATAGTCAGGGCCTGTAGCGCGCCTAGGGAGGAGATTGGCGTCTTGCCGGGGAGAATCAGGTATTTCTGCCAGTTCTTGACGCACGCGGGGTCGTCGAATGTGCTGATAAACGCATTTCTGGTGTATGCGCCCTGCTCCGCCACAATCGCCCAGCCCTCGCTCCGGTAGAATGCCTCGATGGAGTTTTGCTTCAGCGCCGTTCCGAGGTCCCGGTATGCGATCCGGACTTTGGGGGACATCGGCTGGTCCGTCCACGCGTTGCGGATCAGCAGGAGCTTTTTCACCCGTTCCGGATGCCGTGCGGCAAAATTCAGCCCGACGGCGGCGCCCATGGAGATGCCCGCCAGATATGCCTGCGGGAGTTGCAGTTCGTCAAGGAGGGCGTCGACGTCGTCCGCGAGATGGTCGAAATCATAATGCGTCCAGTCGGCCTCGCTGTTCGCGTGTCCCTGCTGGTTAGGGGAGATCATTTGTACCCCGGGGATCGGGTCGTACGCGGCGTCGATCTGCCGGACCGATCCCCCCATCCCGTGAAGGAAGACGAAGGGAACCCCCTCCCCGCGCACGGAGTATTCCAGGCGAAGGCCGTTGTGCGTGAATTCCCTCATTTATAGTAGTTCCTCAAGGAAGCGGCGGCTCTCGGGAACCTGCGCTTCGGACAGGCCATGCATCTCCACAGGGCCGTCGTATCCGCTTTGTTTCAAAAGCGAGATATAGAGCTTATAATCCAGCACGCCCTGCCCCGCGGCGACAAAGCTGAGGCTTCCGTCGAAGGAAAAGTCCTTCGCGTGGACCAGCGCGATGTCCCTGCCAAGCAGATCGAACGCCTCCGTCAGGACGCGGTCCATATCCGCGACCCGCTCAGGGCTAAAGAGATTGGCCCCGTCCATAATAATTTTGAGATGCGGGCTGCCCACGGTATCCAGATATGCGCGGGCCCTTGCGGGCGTATTGATGATGTTGCTCGCCTCGGGCTCCACGCCCAGCACGATGCCGTTGTCCTCGGCATATCGAAGAATCATATCGGTGGAGCGCAGCAGGTCGTCCCAGGAGGACGGTTTGAGGTTATCGTCGTGCCACTCCCACTTGCTCCGCCTGTTTTTGGACCCGGTACAGATTGAAACGATAGGAATGCCCAAACTACGCGCGATCTCGCACTGCGTCTTGAACTGCGCGCAGCCGCGCTTTCTTTCCTCCTCGTCGGCGTCGATCATGTTGAAGGTTCCGGACAGCGCGTCAAGTGTAATTCCGTACTCTGTCGTCAGGGCGAGGATCTCTTCGATTTTCCGCTCTCCCATTGTTTGGGGCAGCGTAGGCAAGCCTGCGTTGGAGAGGTTGAACTGCGTATGACGGATGCCGTGGGCGGTCATCCGCCGGTATGTTTCCGTAAGGTCGCCGGTTTCGTATGTCCGTGAAAAGACGCCCAAGTCCATATTACAGCGCTCCTTCCACATCATTGAGGGTGATCCAGCGGCCGTTTTCCTGCACGGACCGGTATGTCGCGATCAGCGCGCGCAGGACCGTGATGCCGTCCTCGGCGGTGGCGCCGGTGCAGGGGACGCCGCCGAGAATGCTCTGTGCAAATCCTTCAAGCTCCCTGCGGTAGAACTGGCCGTCATAGGCCGCGGGGGTGGAGGAGACATCCGTTTCCCGGTCATAGCACTCCACGATGGAGGAGCGGAATTCCCACGGGTTGAATGTCTTTGCGTATACGGTTCCGCCCGTTCCGTAGATTTCGCAGCCCTCGTGCCACAGCTGCGCGATGGCGATGGAGAGATCCAGCGTTCCTATGGCTCCGCATTCGAAATTGCAGTCGATCAGCCAGGAGTGCAGGGATTGTTTGTGTACGTATCGGGCGGAAACCTCCCGGATGGGTCCCATAAAATAGAGCGCCGTATCGAAGAGGTGGCTCCCGTGGCCCAACAGATAATAACGGTCCAGAACGGCCTTGGGATTGCCGGCGGGCTTTTTGGCGTTCTCGCTGGAGTAGAGGATGGGCATGACGTTGTCGGTCAGCGTGTAGCGGCCCACGCTGTCGCAATACCAGCCCTTGTAGGTCGTAACCTCTCCCATTTTCTCTTCCTTGAATTTTTTCGCGTACTGTAACCCCTCGTCGTACCGCTTCATATGGCCGATCTGCAGCAGCAAGCCCTTTTGCTCGGCCAGCTCTTTGAGCTCCAGGCATTCTTCAATCGATACGCCCATGGGCTTTTCCAAGAATACGTGCTTGCCGGAAAGAATCGCCTGACGGGCGCAGGGGACGTGGAACTGATCGCCCACGCCGATCACCACGGCGTCGACGTCGGGGTCTCCAAGCATCTGCGCGTAATCGGAATAGGCGCTGTCCGGCTCATACATCGCCACCATCTTGCATCTAAGATCGTCCGCCACGTCGCAGATTGCCTGCAGATGGATGTTGCGCGCCTTGCCGCATCCAATTAGATGCGCTGCTTGGCAAATCACGCCGCACCCGAGTACGCCCACCCTGAGCAGCCTTTCCTCTTTCCTGACGTTTGTTTTCATGTAGGCGCCTCCTGAGAATTGCCGGGAATCTTCCCGAAGCTCAATCCGGCCTTACGCCGGCTTCGCTTACAAAAAGCGGCACATTGCGTGCGCGCATATCCTTAATAAAGAAATCGTCCACCCCGCTGTCGGTGATGATGCCGTCCACGGCGTCCGTATTGCACACGAGCTTCATGCCGCTGCGGCCGAACTTGGAGTGGTCCGCCAGAACGTATGTTTTGGTGGACATTTCAGTCAGGGCGCGCTTGGACGCGCATTCCGCGAAGCCGGAAAGGCCGGTTATGGTGATACGGTCTTCGTTTACCGCGTCCGCGCCCATGAAGAACACGTCCGCCCGCAGGTGGCGGAACGCCTCTAGCTGGAATTCGTCGTGCATGCTGCCGGAAACGGGGTTATACATCCCGCCGATCACATAAAGCTCGATAATGCCCAGAACGGGAGCCAGCGCTACCGCCGCATGGAACGAGTTGGTCATAATCGTCATGCGGATGCGCCGCCTGGCGATTTCCTGCGCCAGCACCGCGCAGGTCGTGCCCGCGTCCAGAACGACCGTCGTGTTGGGCTTTATGATAGTATCTACGGCGTAGCGGGCGATATCCCGCTTTTCCGAAGCGTGCGCTTTTTCACGCACATTGATGTTCAGCCAGAGATTCGGCGGTTCCTCCAAACGGATGGCGCCCCCGAAAGTCCTGCGCAGCATTCCGTGCTGCTCAAGCGCCCTTAAGTCGTTCCGGACCGTCGTCTCGCTGCAGTTGAGCATTTTGCACAGATAGGGCAGGGCGACTTCCTCATTTTGATCCAGCAGCTGCAGAATCTTTTTGTGGCGGCTTTGAACCTGATTCTGTTTTGCCATATACTCCTCCATCTACGGTTTATCGCATCGATGCGATTCGGGCTCGGCGCCGGGCTTCTCCCCATATTATACAGTTTTTATACAGCGTGAAAATACCCCGCGGCCCCAAATTTACTCTGAGGGCTACGGATCAAAAGCA
Organism: Clostridia bacterium; assembly: GCA_035561055.1. Lineage (GTDB taxonomy): Bacteria > Bacillota > Clostridia > Christensenellales > CAG-138 > Phil1. The sequence continues at coordinate 7,333 of DATMYG010000012.1, forward strand.
CGGCGGGTTCAATCCGTGCCGCCAGGCCTAATCGCGTCGCCGGGCGCGGCCTACACCGTTTCCCCGAAGAGAACGTATTGTTCAATGGCCGCCGCGACGCCGTCCTCGTTGTTGGTTAGTGTTACGACATCCGCTCTCTTTTTAGCCTCCGGCACGGCGTTGCCCATCGCGACGGAAAAACCGGCGGTCTCCAGCATGGACAGGTCGTTGCCGGAATCGCCGCAGGCCATGATTTCGCTTTTCTCAATGCCCAGGCGTCGGGCCAATTCACACAATCCGTCGCCTTTGCTGCTGCCGTCGGCGTTGATCTCAAGGTTGTTCTTGACGCTGAAGGACACGGCCAGATCCCGGCGTCCGGCCAGGATCCGGCGGACCCGCTCCTGCTCTTCTTCGTCGGGCGTGTAGACCAGCATCTTGTCGACGTCCAATCCCTTCTCTATTAGCAGATCGCGAACGTCCTCCGTCTCCCAGCGGAGCTGTTTTAGATATTTCCGCAATTCCGGGGGAACGTAAAGCAGTTCCCGCTTGGCGTCTCGAAAGGATATGTACAGACGGTCCGCCACGCTTGCCTCGACGACGCACTCGTATCCTTTAAGCCGGTCCATCAGCTCCAATACGGTCGGAAGGGGGATCAGCCGCTCGTAAATAGCCGCTCCGCTGTGCCTGTCCCAAATGCGCGCGCCGTTGCAGGTGATCACATATCGGATTTCCGGAATCTCCAATAGCTCGCGCGGCAGCGTCTCCAGATTTCTGCCGGAGGTTGGCGCTACCGTGACGCCGCGCTCCAGCGCCGTACGGATCGCCCGCAGGGAGCGCGGACTCACCGTTTTCCGGTCGGTCAGCAGCGTGCCGTCCATGTCCAGCGCGATCAGTTTAATGTTTCTCAGATGCAAAGCTTTCTTTCTCCGCTTTCCCTTGTCTTTTCGGAACCGGTCTGGCGAGCGCCCGCGCCGCATCCCGACGGGAAGCGGCATAAGGGAGGTCTCACTCCATTTCGTTCCGCAGGCGGCTTAGCAGTTCTTCGTTTGAGTAATGCTCAAAGGACGTGGCGTCGACGGTAATGAGCCTTCCGCCGATCATAAACTCCGTCATGCCGCGCTCGCGGAACTTCCGCTCAAATTCCTCGCACGAGATGGGTACGTAGGGCTCCGGATCCTTTTCCGGATAGGCCGTATTGAGGATATGCCCCCTGTGGCGGGCGGGATCCTGGTCCCGCTCGACAAAGCGCTGATAAATCGCCCTGATGTCGCCGTCGAAGCGGACGGTAACCAGCCTGCAGGCATGCGCGGCTAAAAGCCGTTTCAGCCCCGGAATGGAGCGGGACTCAAAATTGTTGTCAAGGATGACGGAGCTTCCCCCCGCCATCAAGCGGTCCGCCATGTAGTACATGAGATCCATGGCGGCGTCGCCGAGTTTCACCTTTTCCGCCCGGCTCTGAAAGCCTATGGCGTCGAACAGAATTTCCTTGAGCTCGTCCTTGACGATAACAGGGATTCCCAGTTCTTTGCCCGCATAGGAAGCAAAGCCGGATTTTCCGGAGGCCGGCAGTCCGGCGATCAGGATCAGATTCATCTGTTTTCGCCTCCCCGATATCTTGTCGGCCGATGCGCTTTCCATTGGAACCGTCCGGGAAAACAGGGGCTGAGATTCGCTCCGCAAACAATCCCCCGCGGTCTTCCTACAGGTCCATGCAGCCCCGGTT
>DATMYG010000013.1:0-3318 GCA_035561055.1 Clostridia bacterium
CATCGTCGACTTCGTCGAAAAACCCAAGCAGCCCAGAAGCAACAAGGCCTCGATGGGCATTTACATCTTCAACACAAACGTCCTCAGACAGTATCTTCTCGAGGACGAGGCGGATACTTCCTCCTCGCACGACTTCGGCAAGGACGTCATCCCCAAGCTCCTCTCGGAGGGGATGCGCCTGACGGCCTACGCCTTCCGCGGGTACTGGAAGGACGTGGGGACCGTCAAAAGCCTGTGGGAGGCAAACATGGACCTCATCGGCGACAAGGCGCGCCTCGACCTCAACGACCGCGAATGGCGCATCTACAGCCGCAGCCCCGTCATGCCCGCGCACTACATCGGCCCGTCCGCCTCGGCAAGGTGCTCCATCGTGAGCGAGGGATGCGAGATTGACGGCATGGTGGAGAACAGCGTGCTCTTTACGGGCGTGCGCATCGGCCCCGGCGCGGTCGTCAAGGATTCCGTGCTCATGCCCGGCACGCGCATCGGCGCGAACGCCACGGTAAAAAAAGCGATACTTGGGGAGGATGCCATGGTTGGCGCGGGCGCGGTGCTGGGCGACGCCAAATGCCCGGACGATCCGCCTTACGACACCACGCTTACCGGGGACATTACGCTGGTGGCGAGCGGCACGAGCATCGCCTCCTTCGCGCGCGTGCCCGCCGGTATGATCGTCAACAACGACTTTACCGGGGAGGAGGACGCCGAAAATGACGGATAACGCCTTTGGCCTCATCTACACGGGGGAAGCCAATTTGCAGCTGAGGGAGCTGACCTACTCGCGTTCGGTCGCGGCGGTGCCCTTCGCGGGGCGCTACCGCTGCATCGACTTCATCCTGAGTAACCTCGTCAACACGGGCATCTCCAACGTGGGCGTCATCACGCAGAAGAACTACCATTCCCTCATGGACCACCTCGGCTCCGGCAAGGAGTGGGACCTGCATAGAAAGCGCGATGGCCTGTTTATCCTGCCCCCTTTCGTCACCAGGGATAACACCGGCATCTACAACGGCACGGTGGACGCCATACGTTCCGTTCTCGGCTACGTCAGGAGGAGCGCCCAGCGCTATGTGATTCTCGCCGGCAGCCACACCATTTACAACACGACCTATTCGGACATGATATCGCTGCACATCAAAACGGGCGCGGACATCACCATCATGTATAACGACGTGACCGCCTTCGACCGGGACGACCAGTATGACGACCTCAGATTGATGCTCGACGAGAAGGGCCGCGTCTACGACCTGCAGATCGACCCTTACCGCCCCATGACGCCAAGCCAGAGCTGCGACGTGTACGTGATGGAGAAGACGCTGCTCGAATACCTCGTGGAGGAGGCGGCGGCACACACGCTGACGGATTTTGTGCGCGACATCCTCGTGAAGAACGTCTCTACCCTCAAGCTCTACGGCTACCGGTACGACGGGTACGTGGCGCGCATGAATTCGCTCTCAAGCTACTTTTCCCACAACATGGCCGTTCTCGACCGGGGCGTGCGCAGCGACCTGTTTAACCCGCTTCACCCGATTTACACCAAGGTCAAGGACGAAGCGCCCGCAACCTACGGCCCCGAGGCGCATGTCGCCAGCTCCCTCGTGGCGGACGGCTGCATCGTCGAGGGCAGCATTGAAAACTGCATCCTCTTCCGCGGCGTGCACGTGGGCGCGGGGAGCGTCCTTCGCGACTCCATCATCATGCAGGCGAGCGACGTCCGGGAGAACTGCTCGCTCGACCACGTAATCCTCGACAAGGGCGTGACCGTGCGCGCGGGCAGAAAGCTCGCAGGGTACGAAAGCTTCCCGGTCATCATCCGTAAGGGCAGCACGATATGACGGAGCGCGCGAAAAAAGCGAAGATTCTCTTCGCGGCATCCGAGTGCGCGCCTTTCGTCAAGACCGGCGGCCTCGCGGACGTGGTGGGCGCGCTGCCCGTTGCCCTCGCGCGGCACGGGTACGACGTGCGCGTCGTCCTCCCCCTCTATAAACAGATCCGCCGCGCGTACAACGACAGGATGACCCACGCCTCGGACGGCAGCATCCGCCTTGGCTGGCGCGAGCAGTTCCTCGGCATCGAGGAGCTCAAAAAGAACGGCGTTACGTATTATTTCATCGACAACGAGTATTACTTCGCCAGGGACTATATCTACGGCGTATTCAACTGCTACGAGGCGGAGCGTTTCGGATTTTTCTCGAAGGCGATCCTCGAGCTGATGGCGCGCCTCGATTTTTACCCGGACATCCTGCACCTCAACGACTGGCAGACGGGCATGGCCGCGGCGCTTTTAAAGACGCAGTATGCGGACAAGCCCGGATACGCGCGGGTGAAATCCCTTTTCACCATCCACAACCTGCGCTTTCAGGGCGTGTTCGAACGCGGCTTCGTCGATGAGCTTCTCTCCCTCGGCCCCATCGCCTTCGACCCCGACGCGCTCGAATACTGCGGGAACGTCAGCTACATGAAGGGCGGCCTCGCCTTCGCGGACGCGATCAACACGGTGAGCCCCACCTATGCGGCGGAAATACAGACCTCGTTCTTCGGCGAGACGCTCGACGGCCTCCTTCGCGCGCGTGGGGGGAAGCTGACGGGCATCCTCAACGGCATCGACACGAAGGAGTACGACCCCGCGGCGGACAAGGCCCTGCCCGCGAACTTCTCGGCCGGCAGTATGGAGGGAAAGAAGCTCTGCAAGGCCGCGCTGCAACAGGAGCTCTGCCTCGCGCAGGACCCGGGCGCGCCCATCCTCGCCATCGTCTCCCGCCTGACCGGGCAGAAGGGCCTCGACCTCGTCGAGCGCGTGCTGTTCGAAATGATGGAAAAGCCCGTACAGCTCGCCGTGCTCGGCACGGGGGGGGCGCATTACGAGGGCTTCTTCAACTGGGTGCAGAAGCGCTTTCCCGGGCGCGCCGCGGCGCGCATCGAGTACAACGAAGGCCTCGCGCGGCGCATCTACGCGGGCGCGGACCTATTCCTGATGCCCTCGCTCTTTGAGCCGTGCGGCCTCGCGCAATTGATCGCCATGCGCTACGGCGCGATCCCCATCGTGCGCGAAACCGGGGGCCTGAAGGACAGCGTCAAAGGCTATAACCAATGCGAGGACACGGGCGTGGGCTTCTCCTTCCCAAACTACAACGCGCACGAGCTTCTCTACACCGTGCAGCGCGCGGTGGATTACTGCCGGAACGATCCCGCGATGTGGCAACGCCTCGTGGAGCGCGCGATGGGAGAGGATTTTTCATGGAAGATTAGGGCGCGGGATTACGAGAGGCTGTATGGGCAATTGACAATCGGGGACGGGCGGATTATATCCGCCCCTAC
>DATMYG010000014.1:0-20021 GCA_035561055.1 Clostridia bacterium
TTCGCTCTCGCTCTTCTGCTGCTCGTGCTCCTGCCCGCGAGTGCGCTGGCCGATATCGACAGCGGTCGCGTCGGGGAAAAGTACTACGAGGAGCTCTACGAGTTCGACGAGAGTTATTATTACGACTATATAGACATTTCATGGGACGGCTATTTGCCCGACGGCATCGATCTTCGCTATAAAAGCACATGGACGGATGAATACGGCTACGCGCGCGGCTGCGTTCTCTACCTGACCGGCAGGCCGACGGAATCCGGCACGTTCGTGTTCAGCGTCGAATGTTACTACAACGGTTCGCTTGACGCCAGCGGGTATGATCTCGAGCTCGTCATCAAGAAGGCAAGCACGCCCGAGCCGACGCAGGAACCAACGCCTGTGGCCACGCCGTCGCCGACGCCGATCCCCACGCCGATTCCCACGCCCAAGCCCACGCCGACCCCCACTCCGGTGCCAACGCCCACGCCGAGGCCCGCGCCCACGCAGATTCCTCTCAATTTCTGTTCCTATGACACGAGCACGGCGCTGACCCTCAGAGCGGGCAAAAGCACCGAGGTCGTGCTCTTCAACGGCATGACCGGCGCTTCCGCCCTCAAGGGCGAGGGACTTCCCGACGGCATGAACGTTTCCCTCAATACGGACGGCACGATTTCCCTGCGCGGCACGCCCGCGGCCGAGGGTGTATATACGGTGCGCGTTTCACTCACCCTCGACGAGTGCGATTATTACCGCGACATCGCCCTTATCGTAAACAAGGCCGGCTTGAACCTCGGCTCGCTCGGCGGAAGCGGCGGCAGCGGGGGTCTTTCCCCCGTTCTTGTCATCGTCGGCGCGCTCGCGCTGATCCTGATCATCGTTGGCGTGGTGCTTCTGCTTCGCAGCAAAAAGAAACAGCGCGCCGCCGCTCAGGCGCCGTATTACGGCGCGCCGGGCGCGCAACCCCAATATTACCAGCCGCAGCAACAAGGCTATTACGGCCAGCCCCAGCAACCCTACGGCCAGCCTTATGGCCAACCGCAGCAGCCATATAGCCAGCCTCAGCAACCCTATGGCCAACCCCAACAGCAACCATATGGTCAGCCCCAGCAACCCTACGGCCAACCTCAGCAGCCGTCCGGCTCCTATCCCGACCAGACCAATAATCCCAACAACGGTTAGTAAGCTGCGTCAGAGCGCATGAATCAGGGCTTCCGCTTTTAAACGGAAGCCCTTCCTTTTTTGGCCCGGTTATTCATGTCCATTGTCAATCCGTTAATTAAATCTGTCCTTGACCTTTTCAATGATGGTGCGCTTGACCGGTTTTGTATCGGTCAGCTTATCGCCCAGAGACAGGGCAAGCTTGCGCATCAGCTCCCGCTGTTCGTCGGTAAGGTGCTTGGGAATCTGGACGGACACGCGTATGAGCATATCGCCCTTCCCAGCGGAGTTAAGCTTGGTAACGCCCTGTTCCCTCAGGCGGAACGTCGTGCCGCCCTGCGTGCCTTCGGGAATGTTGTATTTGACGTTGCCGTAGAGCGTGGGGACCTGAATCTCCCCGCCTAACGCAGCGACGGTCATCGGCAGGTTCATATCGAGGTAGATATCATAGCCGTTTCGCGTAAAGAGCTTATGCGGCTTGACGTTGACGGCAATGTAAAGATCGCCGTTGGGTCCGCCGCGCTTTCCGGTTTCCCCTTCCCCGCGCATGTTGAGCGTCTGCCCATTGTCGATGCCGGCCGGGATGGTGATGTTGATCCGATGGCTCTTCCTCACGCGCCCGCGGCCCCTGCAGTCCTGGCAGGGCTCGGCAATGGTTTTACCCGTCCCGTTACACGCGTCGCAGGTGCGCACCGTCGCGAACGCGCCGAACACCGTGTTCTGCTGCACGCGCACCTGGCCGGTTCCGTTGCACGTTGCGCACTTAACGGGCTTCGTGCCCGGCTTTGCGCCCGTGCCGCCGCACGTTTCGCAGTTTTCCTCGCGCGGGATCATGATTTCCTTCTTGCAGCCGAACGCGGCTTCCTCAAAGGTCAGGGTCAGGTTGTATTTCAAATCGTTGCCGCGCGCGGGGCCGTTGCGCGCCTGATGCGCATTCGCGCCGAACCCGCCAAAGCCGCCGAACATGGTATCGAATATATCCGAAAAGTCGCCGAAGCCCGCACCGCCGGCGAAGGGATTTCCGCCCGCGCCCGCGGCCGGATCGAAGGCGGCATGCCCAAACTGGTCGTACTTGGCGCGCTTCTCCTTGTCGGAAAGCACCTCGTAGGCTTCGTTGACTTCCTTGAATTTTGCCTCGGCCTCGGTTTTGTCGCCCGTCTGAACATCCGGGTGATACTTCTTGGCGAGCTTGCGAAACGCGTTTTTAATTTCTTCCTCCGTCGCGTTCCGGTTGACGCCGAGCACCTCGTAATAATCCGCTTTTGCCACTCCCCAACTCTCCTTAACCCCTCAGGAGGGCGTCTCGCTGCGCTGTGCGCGCGCGACGCCCTCATGAAAGCGATCCGTATTATAATATGCGCGTCACTTCTTGTCGTCGTCCACGACTTCGTAGTCCGCGTCCACCACGTTGTCGTCGCCGCCCGACGCGCCCGCGCTGCCGGAGCCGGCGTCCTGCTGCTGGTAGCCGCCGCCCGCCTGCTGACCCTGCTGCGCCTGCTGGTAGATCTTGCCGAATGCATCGTAGGAAACCTCGGTCAGCTTCTCCGTGGCGGCCTTGATCGCGGAAGTGCTCTTGCCTTCTATCGCCTTCTTCACGTTGGCGATTTCCGCCTCGACCTTCGCCTTATCGTCCGCGCCGATTTTTCCGCCGAGCTCCTTCAACGTCTTTTCGGTGGAATAGATGAGGCTATCCGCATGGTTGCGGGTCTCGACTTCCTCCTTGCGCTCCTTGTCCTCGCCGGCGTATTGCTCGGCTTCGTGCACGGCCTTCTTGATGTCGTCCTCGCTCAGGTTGGTGGAAGCCGTGATAGTAACCTTCTGTTCGTTGCCGGTGCCGAGGTCCTTGGCGGACACGTGTACGATGCCGTTGGCGTCGATGTCGAAGCTGACCTCGATCTGGGGAACGCCGCGCGGCGCGGGGGCGATGCCCGCAAGCTGGAAGCGGCCGAGGGTCTTGTTGTACTGCGCCATCTCACGCTCGCCCTGCAGGACGTGCACCTCGACGCTGGTCTGGCCGTCCGCGGCGGTGGAGAAGATCTGGCTTTTCTTGGTCGGGATGGTCGTGTTGCGCTCGATGAGCCGCGTGAACACGCCGCCCACGGTTTCTATGCCGAGGGACAGCGGCGTCACGTCGAGCAGGAGGATATCCTTCACCTCGCCGCCGAGCACGCCCGCCTGGATGGCCGCGCCTATGGCGACGCACTCGTCCGGGTTGATGCCCTTAAAGGGCTCCTTGCCCGTGACGTTCTTGACGAGCTCCTGCACGCAGGGGATACGGGTCGAGCCGCCCACGAGGATAACCTTGTCGATCTGCGCGTTGGAGAGCCCCGCGTCCTTCATGGCGATGTTCATGCAATCGCGCGTCTTCTCGACAAGATCGTGGATCAGTTCCTCGAACTTGGCACGGGTGATGGTGACATCCAAGTGCTTGGGACCGCTGCTGTCCGCCGTGATGAAGGGCAGGTTGATGTTGGTCTGCACCATGCTCGAAAGTTCGATCTTGGCCTTCTCCGCGGCTTCCTTGAGCCTCTGGAGCGCCATGCGGTCGCCGGAGAGGTCGATGCCCGCTTCGCCCCTGAACTGCTTTACGATGTAGTCCATGAGCCTCTGGTCGAAATCGTCGCCGCCGAGGCGGTTGTTGCCGTTGGTGGCAAGCACCTCGAACACGCCGTCACCGATTTCAAGCACAGACACGTCGAACGTGCCGCCGCCCAAATCGTACACGAGGATCTTCTGATTGGTTTCCTTATCCATGCCGTAGGCGAGCGCGGCCGCCGTCGGCTCGTTGATAATGCGCAGCACGTCGAGCCCCGCGATGCGGCCCGCGTCCTTGGTTGCCTGGCGCTGCGCGTCGCTGAAGTACGCGGGAACGGTGATGACCGCCTGCGCGACCTTTTCGCCCAGATACCCTTCCGCGTCCTGCTTGAGCTTGGCGAGGATCATCGCGGAAATCTCCTGCGGCGTGTAATCCTTGCCGTCGATGTTCTTCTTGTAGGAAGAACCCATCTCGCGCTTGATGGAGCTGATGGTGCGATCCGGGTTCGTGATGGCTTGGCGTTTCGCGGCGCTGCCCACGATCCTTTCATTGCCCTTGAAGCCTACGACCGACGGGGTCGTGCGCGCGCCTTCCGCGTTGGGGATAACGACCGGCTCGCCGCCCTCGAGCACCGCAACGCAGGAATTCGTCGTTCCTAGGTCGATACCGATAATCTTTGCCATAATCTATTTCCTCCTCATTGATTCCTAATTTATTATTTCGCAACCTTCACCATCGAATGGCGGACGATGCGATTTTTTACCTTATAGCCCTTCTGGAGCACCTCGACGATATCGCCGCTCTCTTTTCCTTCGGCTTCCTCCTGCAGCACCGCGTGGTGCAGCTCCGGATCGAAGCAGCCCGTCGCCTCGATCTCCTCGAGGCCGTTCTTTTTGAGGATGTCCGTAAGTTTCGCGCGCACGAGCTTCACGCCGCTGACCCACTCGGTGTCCTGGTTCTCAGGCGCGGCGCAGATGGCGCGCTCGAGGTCGTCCACAACCGGTAGCAGCGCCTTGATGATGTTGCGCGCACCCTCCTCGAGGCTTTCGCAGGAGAGGTTCGCGTTGCGCTTGCGGTAATTGTCGAAATCGGCTTGTAGGCGCTGAAGCAGCGCGATATTCTCCATTTTTTCCTTTTCAAGCGCTTCGACGCGCTCCTTGACCTTGAGCACCTCCTCCCGTGTGAGCGTCACGCTCTCGGGGATCTCGGGCTCCGCATTGCCCTCTTCATTCCGCCCGGCCTTGACTTCCTGCTCGACAGGGGCCGAACTGCCCATCTTTTCTTCTTTCTTGCTCAATGTTCCCTGTGCTCCTCTTCAAACATATTCGTGAGCAACTCGCTCAAGCTCATGCCGATCTGGCTCATCACGGCGACGACGCGCGCGTAGTTCATCCGCGTGGGGCCGATGATCCCGAAGGAGCCGATCGGCTCGTCCCCTATCCTGTACTTGGCCGTGACGATGCTGCAGTCCCTCATTTCGGCGTTCTCGTTTTCTCCGCCGATGGTGATGGTGAATTCCACATCCCCGCGCTCCATGAGCATGCGGTAGAGCAGATCCTTGCGCTCGATCGCCGTCAACAGGTTCCGCGCGCGCTCCACGTCGCTGTACTCGGGGAAATTGAGGATGTTGCGCGCGCCCGAAAGCTCCACCCTGCGCGGCCCCTCGTCCAAGCTAACCTGCAGCGAGGCGAGGATCGCGTCGAGGAAGCTTTTTTCCTCCGCCAGCTCCCCGGTCAGCTCCCCAAGGCGCAACGTGCCAATCTCGTCGAGCCTGTGCCCGGAAAGCCTGGCGTTGAGCAGGCGCGAAAGCTTTTCAAGCCCGTAATCGTCGAAGCCTGTGGGCACCCGGATCATGAAATCACGCGCGAGTCCCGCGTCCGTGACGATGACGAGCAGCGCCCTGTTGTCGCTCAGCGGCACGAGGTGGATGTACCGAAGGCGCGCCGCGTGCAGCCTCGGGGAGAGCACCATGGAGGTATACTTCGTAATGCTTGAGAGCACGTTCGCCGTTTGCTTGACGATTTCGTCCACATCCCCGATGCGCTGGGAGTAATGATCGCGTATGGCGGCGATCTCGTCGCCCGTCAGCATCGCGCGGCGCATGATGCTGTTCACATACAGCCGGTACGCCTTATCGGAGGGCACGCGCCCCGCGGAGGTGTGCGGCTGCTCGAGAAAGCCCATGCCCTCGAGATCGCTCATCTCGTTGCGTATGGTCGCCGAGGAAAGACCGATATCCGTGCATTTGGCGATCGTACGCGAACCGACGGGCGCGGCGGTAAGTATATAGTCGTCGATGATCGCCTGCAGTATGCGCAGTTTTCTTGCGTCAAGCTCCATATCCGCCGCCTCCCTTCCGGCCGTTCGGCCTTTTCCCAATGTTAGCACTCGCATCAAACGAGTGCTAAACCATGGTAAAAATATACCGCCCTACGCACTTTTTGTCAAGGCGCAGGACAGCTTGCAATGTGACAAAACGGTGATATTCCCATGATTTGTTTCCGGTCGCGTCGTCCTACATCATTTCGAGAAGAGCCTGGTTCTGGAAATCCAGTCCCTCGTCCGTCAGACGGTAAAAACCGTCCTCGGCGACGAGCCAGCCCCTCTTTTCTAGCCGTGCGATCGCCTCCTGAAAAACCTTGCCCATGCGTCTGCCAAAGCGCGCCTGAAAGGCCGCGTCGGACACGCCCTCGATTTTACGCAGACCCAGCATGACCGTTTCGAACATCTCCTCGGCCATAGGAATTTCCTGCTCCTTCGCTTCCAACGGCCGTTCGCCGCGCGCGCACGCCTGAATGTAATCGGAAAGCTTCGCCGTGTTCGCCCAGCGCAGCCACTTACCCGTAACGCGCATCGCGGAATGGGCGTTAAGCCCGAGGCCGAGGTATTCCCCGTTGTTCCAGTAGTTGAGATTGTGGCGGGACTCGTAGCCGGGCTTCGCGTAGTTGGAAATCTCGTATCTGCGGTAGCCGCGTTCGGAAAGGAGCCGTATGCCGCTCCTGTGCATTTCATACGCCGCATCCTCGCCGGGCAGGCTCTCCGCGCCGCCCGTCACATCCGTATAAAGCGGCGTGTTTTCCTCGAGGATCAGCGAATATGCGCTAACGTGTTCTATATCGAGCGCAGCGAGCTTTTCGATGGTGTCAAGATGATCTTCCGCCGTTTGCCCGGGCAAACCGTACATAATGTCCGCGTTGACATTGCCGAAACCCGTTTCCCGTGCGAGGTGAAAGCTTTCGAGGAACTGCGCGTATGTATGGATACGGCCGAGGCCCTTTAAAATGTGGTCGTCCGCGCTCTGCAGGCCGAGGGAGAGGCGGTTGACACCCGCGCGTTTATATTCCGTCAGCTTGTCTGGCGCGAGCGTACCGGGATTCGCTTCGATGGTGATCTCGGCGTCCGGCGTCACGCGGAGCCTGCGCGTAAGCGTCTCCAGTATGCGCGAAATCGCACCTTCGGGCAGCACGGAGGGCGTTCCCCCGCCGAGGAATACCGTATCGTATACAAGGGCAGGCAACGCTTCGCGGTCAAGCGTCATCTCCTTTTCCAGCGCGTCAAGGTATGCGTCCATCTCCGCGTGGTCGGCGAAAGAAACAAAGTCGCAGTAGCGGCACTTGGCCATGCAGAAAGGAATGTGCAGATAGATCCCCGGCATGTCAGTTGATGCGCAGCACGCTCATGAAAGCTTCGCTGGGCAGCGACACCGTGCCGACCTGGCGCATGCGCCTCTTGCCCTCCTTCTGTTTTTCAAGCAGCTTCTTCTTCCTCGTGATGTCGCCTCCGTAGCATTTGGCGAGCACGTCCTTTCGCACGGCGCGCACGGTTTCGCGCGCGATGACCTTGCCGCCGATGGCCGCCTGAATCGGAATTTCGAACTGCTGGCGCGGGATTACATCCTGCAGTTTTTCGGCGACGGCGCGGCCCTTGGCATACGCTTTGTCGCGGTGGACGATGGTCGAAAGCGCGTCGCACAAATCCCCGTTGAGCAGAAAGTCGAGCTTGACGAGGTCGGAACGCACGTATTCCTTCAGCTCATAATCGAAGGAGGCATAGCCACGGCTCTTCGACTTGAGCTGGTCGAAGAAATCGTAGATGATCTCGTTGAGCGGCAGCTCGTAGCGCAGGTTCACCCGGCCTTCTTCTATGTATTTCATATCGATGAAAACTCCGCGCCTGCCCTGGCACAGCTCCATGATGGCGCCGACATATTCGCTGGGCGTCATGACGTTGGCGTTGACCATGGGTTCTTCCATATAGTCGATTTCGGCGGCGGGGGGCAGATTGGAGGGGTTGTCGATGGAAAGCTCCGCGCCGTTTGTCTTAACGACCTTGTAGATGACGCTCGGCGCGGTCGTGACGAGATCGAGGTCAAACTCCCTCTCAAGCCTCTCCTGGATGATTTCCATATGAAGAAGGCCCAGGAAGCCGCAGCGGAAGCCGAAGCCCAGCGCCTGCGAGGTTTCCGGCTCGTAGGAGAGCGAGGCGTCGTTGAGCTCAAGCTTTTCGAGCGCTTCCTTGAGGTTTTCGTAATCCGCGCCGTCCGCGGGGTAAATGCCGCAAAACACCATGGGATTGATGTGCTTATAGCCCGGCAGCGGCTCTTTCGCGGGATTGGCGACATCCGTAAGCGTGTCGCCGACCTTTGTTTCGGATACGGTCTTGATCGAGGCCGCGACGTAGCCGACCTCGCCTGCCTCGAGCGAATCCGTAGGGCGAAGCTGCGGCATGAACACGCCGACCTCCGTCACGTCGAATTCGTATCCGGTCACCATTGAGCGGATTCTCGTGCCCGCACGCACGGCGCCCTCCTTGACGCGCACGTAGCAAAGCACGCCCTTGTAATTGTCATAGATGCTGTCGAAAATAAGCGCCCGAAGCGGCTCGTTTTTATCGCCCTCGGGCGGCGGAATCAGTTCGACCACCTTTGCGAGCACGTCGCATACGTTCGTGCCGAGCTTTGCCGAGATGCGCGGCGCATCCTCTGCCGGAAGGCCGATCACGTCCTCGATTTCGCGTATCGTGCGCTCCGTATCCGCGCTGGGCAGGTCGATCTTATTGACGACGGGTACGATCTCGAGGGAATTGTCGAGCGCGAGGTAAACGTTCGCGAGCGTCTGCGCCTCGATGCCCTGTGTCGCATCCACGACGAGCACGGCCCCCTCGCAGGCGGCGAGGCTGCGCGAAACCTCATACGTAAAATCAACATGCCCCGGCGTGTCGATGAGGTTGAACATGTACCGCCTGCCGTCGGAATAGGTATAAAACATGCGCACGGGCGAGGATTTAATCGTAATGCCGCGCTCGCGTTCGATGTCCATCGTGTCGAGGAGCTGCGCTTCCATGTCGCGCAGCGCCACGGTATCGGTCAGTTCCAGCATTCTATCGGCAAGCGTGGACTTGCCGTGGTCGATATGCGCGATGATGCAGAAATTGCGGATCAGCTCTCGATCGTATGCCATGGATTCCTCCGGGAAGTTATCTCGTAAAATCATACTTGATGCGGGCGTAATTTGCAAGCGCGGCAGATTTGTGATAGATTTTTTATAATAGCATCATGCGTTATAGGAGGATATCTATGTTCTCGGCGGATTATGACAGGCTCGTAAGCAATCTCAAAAGGCGCAAATTCACCGTGCACGCGGCAAAGGACGCGACCGAGGCGAGGGAGATCGGTCTCGCCCTCATCGCGGACGGCTCCGTGGGATTCGGCGGCTCGCAGACCGTTGCAGACCTCGGCCTGTATGAAGCGCTTAAAGCGCAGGGCAACGAGGTATATTCCCACACCTATGCACCCAAGGAGGAAAAGGACGCGGTGCGCCGCATGGCCAACGGAGCCAAGTGGTATGTCGCCTCGACCAACGCCCTCACCGAGGACGGCGTGCTGATTAACATCGACGGATCGGGCAACCGTGTGGCTTCCATGATCATGGGCCCTGAGAACGTGCTGCTTTTTATCGGCAAGAACAAACTTGCAAAGAATATTGACGCAGGCCTTGCGCGCATTAAACGCGAAGCCTGCCCGCTCAACGCGCGGCGGCTGAACTTCAAAACCCTGCCCTGCGGCATAACGGGAACATGCGTGGATTGCTCGAGCGAGGAGCGCATGTGCCGTGTGACGGTGCTTACCGAAATGAGGCCGCGCCTTATAAAAAGCTTCCATCTCGTGCTCATCGATGAGGCAATCGGCTGGTAATGTACTACGCCTATATGCTGCGCTGCGCGGACGGCACGCTCTATTCGGGCTACGCCGCGGATCTTGAGGCGCGCGTAAGGGCGCACAACGCCGGGCGCGGCGCAAAATACACGCGCGCGCGGCTGCCCGTATCGCTTGTATACAGTGAAGTTTTCGATACGAAGTCCGAAGCCATGCGGCGCGAAAACGAATTGAAGCGCCTGACGCGCGCACAAAAGCTGGCGCTTTTCTAGCGATGCGGCGCGCGCGGGCCTCAATAGAAAACATGCAAAAGGCGGCCGTGAGGCCGCCCATTGCGTTCCCCCTGTGTGGTTTCCGACCCCTCAGCAGCAACCGCAGTTATTCCCGCAACTGTTCCCACAGCTCGAGGAGTCGCTGTTCATGAAGCAGTTGCTCAGGCCGCTGATGAGCAGAAGAGGCACGATGATCGAGCACAGATCCATGTCGCAGTCATTGTCGCTGCTGGAGTTGAAGTTGTTCCCGAAGATCAGGAAAAGGATGATGATCCACCACCAGTTGTTACCGTTAGAGTTGCCAAAAGAGAACATTATCTTTCCTCCTTTTATGCCTTGGGCATTGCTACGATATACTACTCAGGCAGGGTAGCATTTGTGACTTGTCCCCGGCTGTGATAGGTGTTATTATATTTCTGTTGCGAATAATTCAGGAGGAATCAAGTATGACCCGTTACTCTATGGATAAGCTTGTCGCGCTTTGCAAGAATCGCGGCTTCATTTTTCCCGGCAGCGAGATCTACGGCGGCCTCGCCAATACGTGGGACTACGGCCCGCTGGGCGTGGAGTTCAAGAACAACGTCAAGAAGGCATGGTGGCGCAAATTCGTTCAGGAAAGCCCATACAACGTGGGTATGGATTCCGGCATTCTGATGAATCCGGAAATTTGGGTCGCTTCCGGCCACGTGGTCAACTTCAACGATCCACTGATGGATTGCAAAGCCTGCAAAGCGCGTTTTCGCGCGGACAAGCTTATAGAGGACTATGTTCAAAAGAATAACCTCGACGTGCGGCCCGACGGCTGGAGCCACGAACAGATGCAGGCGTACATCGCTGAGAACAAGATCGGCTGCCCCGAGTGCGGCAAAACCGAGTTTACGTCGATTCGCAAGTTCAACATGATGTTTAAGACCTTCCAAGGCGTCACCGAGGACACGGCGAACCAGATCTACCTTCGCCCGGAAACGGCGCAGGGCATCTTCGTCAACTTCAAAAACGTGCAGCGCACGACGCGAAGAAAGATTCCCTTTGGTATCGCGCAGATCGGCAAATCCTTCCGCAACGAAATTACGCCGGGCAACTTCACCTTCCGTACGCGTGAATTCGAGCAGATGGAGATGGAGTTCTTCTGTGCGCCCGGCACGGAGCTCGAATGGTACGTCCACTGGAAGGAGTTCTGCAGGAATTTCCTCCTCTCCCTCGGCATGAATGAAGAGAGCATCCGCATGCGCGAGCATGAAAAGGCCGAGCTTTCGCATTACTCCAATGCCACGACGGACATCGAGTTCCTCTTTCCCTTCGGTTGGGGCGAATTGTGGGGCATTGCCTCGCGCACGAACTTCGACCTCAAGGCGCACATGGAGCATTCCGGACAAAACATGGAGTATCAGGACCCGTTCACGAACGAGAAATACATCCCCTATGTCGTAGAGCCCGCGCTCGGCGCGGACCGCGTCGCGCTCGCGTTCCTCTGCGACGCGTACGACGAGGAGCTTTTAAAGGACGGCGAAACCCGTAACATTCTCCACCTCCACCCCGCCCTCGCGCCTTACAAAGCCGCCGTGCTGCCGCTTCAGAAAAACAAGCTCGGCGACAAGGCGCAGGAGGTTTATGGGATGCTCTCAAAGAAATTCATGGTCGACTACGACGATTCCGGCGCAATAGGCAAGCGCTACCGCAGGCAGGATGAGATCGGCACGCCCATGTGCGTCACCATCGATTTCGATACGCTCGAGGACGACACCGTCACGCTGCGCGACCGCGACACGATGGAGCAGATCAGGCTGCCCATCGGCGAACTCGTTTCGTACATCGACAAGCAAATCGAGTTTTAACGGGTCACTGACAATCAAAAAACAAGAAACGGTCTTCGCTTTAACGCAGACCGTTTTTTCGTTCGTTTATAGTTTGCAGGGGCGGATATCATCCGCCCGCAGCTGTGGAATCGCAACCGCTCCCTTTACAGCTCGATCCAGTACCGCTGCGTCCAGCGCTGGTCCTCGTCGTCCCACTCGCTGTTTTCCATGACGCCGCCGTTTCGTTTGATGACCCCGGCGGACGCCGGATTGTCTTCGTTGCAGATGACCAGCGCGCGACCGGTGCCCTTCGATTTGAGGATTTCCAGCGCCTGCCGAAGCATTTCGGACGCGTAATGCTTCCGGCGCTCATTCGGCCGCACGCTGTAGCCTATATGGCCGCCAAAATGCAAAAGAAAATCGCTCAGAGAATAGCGCACGTTGATCATGCCCACAATTTTCCCGTCGCTCTCCCGTATGGCGAAGAACGTTTCCCCCGGCACCCAGCCGGTGCGTACGGTGGCCCAGCTCTTGTTCTTTTCGTTGAAGTCGAGCCAGTCGACGTAGCGCTCAAACTCGTTGATTTCCCCGCCACCATGGATGCCCGCTTCGCCCGCGGCGCGAAATTCCGCCACGTAGGCCGCGGCGTCCGCTTCGTGCTCTGGGGCGGGGCTTGCAAGATGAATGGCGCCGCTCATTGTTTGATCCTCCCGTCGTACTTCTCCTCGAGCACCTTCGCGATGCCCACGGCGAGACGGTTTATCTGTTCCTCGTATTTGCCCTCAAGCATGATGCGGATCAGCGGCTCCGTGCCCGAGGCGCGCACCAATACGCGTCCTGCGTCCGCAAGCTCCGCGCCTGCGTCGCCGATACGTTTTTTCATCTCCTCGTCGTTGAGTGCGCGCTCCTTAGCGGCCGGGTCGACGAGCACATTGAGCAGCACCTGCGGGTAAATGAGTACTTCCGACGCGAGGCGGGACATGCGCTCCTTCTTCTCGCACAGGATGTTCATCACCTGGATGGCCGTGAGGATGCCGTCCCCGGTCGTGTTGAGGTCGAGAAAGATGATGTGCCCGGACTGCTCGCCTCCCAGGACATAGCCCTTTTCACGCATGCGCTCCATAACGTAGCGGTCGCCTACGGCGGTTTCCTCCACGCCGATGCCGAGTTCCTTCATGCGCCGTTTGAGGCCGATGTTGGACATAACGGTCAGAACGAGCGTGCTTTCTTTAAGCTTGCCGCAATCCCTGAGGTGACGCGCGCACGCGCCCATGATGCGGTCGCCGTCTACAATGTTGCCCAGTTCGTCCGCGGCGATCACGCGGTCCGCATCCCCATCGAAGGCGAAGCCCACATCAGCGCCGAGCTCCGTCACAAGCTCCTGCAATCGCTCGGGGTGCGTCGACCCACACAGGCAGTTGATGTTGAAGCCGTCCGGTTCGTCGCCCCGCGCGCTCACGCGCGCGCCGAGGGCCGCGAACACTTCCCTGGCGATGCGCGAGGAAGCGCCGTTGGCGCAGTCAAGCGCGACGTGGAAGCCGTCGAAGCGCGCGGACGCGGTCGATATCAAAAACTCCTCGTATTCCTCCACGGCGCGTTTGGCCGTTACGCAGTGGCCCACACCCTCGCCCCGGGGATGCGGCAGCCGCCTTTCGCCCTTGACGATGGCTTCGATTTCATCCTCCAGCGCGTCGGACAGCTTGTATCCCTCGCCGTTGAACCACTTGATGCCGTTGTATTCATAGGTATTGTGCGACGCGGAGATCATCACCGCGGCGTCCGCTTCGTAGAGCCGCGCGAGATACGCGAGCGCGGGCGTGGGCACTACCCCGCAGTCGATCACATCGCCCCCTACGGAGCAGATGCCCGCCGCGAGCGCGCGGGAGAGCATATCCCCGCTCCTTCTCGTATCCTGGCCGACGAGAATGCGCGGGTTGCGCACCTCGCTCGTGAGCACGTATGCACCCGCGGCGCCGATTTTCATCGCAAGCTCTGTCGTAAGATCCGCATTCGCAATCCCCCGCACACCGTCGGTGCCGAACATTCTTGCCATAGAATTCCTCCCGTAACCGTGTTTGTATATTGTACTTGATGCGTCAGAAGATATCAACACAGCGGCAAAGTTCGTTGTGTAAACGTATTATGACAACCGCGAGCCGCATAAAAAATCGGCCTTCGCGTGGAAGGCCGATTCGGATCGTTCGATGAATTCGGTTTAGCCGACTTCGCCCTTGGCGAGCTGCTTATGCTGCGTGGAATTGAGCACGAGCACGGGCGGAGAAATCTTGTCGATCACGTCCTTTGTGATGACGCAGCGCTTTACGTCGGTCCGCGAGGGGATGTCGTACATGATCTGCAGCATCACGTCCTCGAGGATCGCGCGAAGGCCGCGCGCGCCGGTCTTGCGGTCGATCGCTTTTTTTGCGACCTCCACAAACGCGTCCGGCTCGAACTCCAGTTCCACGCCGTCGAGCTCGAACAGGCGCTTATACTGCCTGGCGAGCGCGTTCTTCGGTTTGGTCAGGATGTCGATGAGCGCTTCCTCTGTGAGCTGCTCGAGCGTCACGATGATGGGAACGCGGCCCACGAACTCGGGGATCAGCCCGAACTTGAGCAGGTCCTCGGGCAGGATGTTTTTAAGTATCGCGCCGATGTCCTTCTGCACGTTGCTCTCCACGCCCGCGCCGAAGCCCATGAGCTTCTTGCCCGTGCGGCGGGAAATAATGTCCTCTATGCCCGCGAACGCGCCGCCGCAGATGAACAGGATGTTCGTCGTGTTGATCTGGATAAACTCCGCGTGCGGGTGCTTGCGTCCGCCCTGAGGCGGCACGCTCGCCACGGTGCCCTCGAGAATCTTGAGCAGCGCCTGCTGCACACCCTCGCCGGACACGTCGCGCGTGATCGAGGGATTCTCGCTCTTCCGCGCGATCTTGTCGATTTCGTCTATGTAGACGATGCCCTTTTCAGCGCGTTCCACATCGTAGTCCGCAGCCTGAATGAGCTTGAGAAGAATATTCTCCACGTCCTCGCCGACATAGCCCGCTTCCGTGAGCGAGGTCGCGTCGGCGACCGCGAAGGGCACGTCGAGTATCTTGGCTAAGGTCTCCGCCAGAAGCGTCTTGCCGCAGCCGGTAGGCCCAAGCATCACGATGTTGCTCTTTTGTAGCTCCACGTCGTCCTTCCCGGAGGACGAGTCGATGCGCTTATAGTGGTTGTATACCGCGACCGCGAGGGCGCGCTTGGCATCGTCCTGCCCGATCACGTACTGATCCAATATCGCCACGATGTCGTGGGGCTTTGGGATGTCCTTGAGATCCTTATGCTCGGTCTCGACGTCGTCCTCGATGATTTCCCTGCACAACTCGATGCACTCGGTGCAGATGTATACGCCCGGCCCCGCGATAATGCGGTGCACTTCGTCCTGCGATTTGCCGCAGAACGAGCATCTTACGGTTCCCTTGTCGTCAGTTTTTGCCATTTTCTACCTCCTGGGAGGAAATATCTCGTCTATGATACCGTATGCCAGCGCTTCCTCGGCTGTCATATAATTATCACGCTCGGTATCGGCGGCGATCCTCTCGTACGGCTGTCCCGTCCGCTGGGAGAGGATACGATTCATCCTTTCTTTCGTTTTAATGATCTGCTCCGCGTGTATCGCGATGTCCGTCGCCTGCCCGCGCGCGCCGCCCGAGGGCTGGTGAATCATGATCTCCGCGTTAGGTAAAGCCTTTCGCTTGCCCTTGGCGCCCGCCGCCAGCAAAAACGCGCCCATGCTCGCCGCGATCCCCACGCAGATGGTCACGACATCGCACCTGATGTACTGCATCGTGTCGTAAATCGCCATGCCCGCGGTGACGGAACCGCCGGGGCTGTTGATATAGAGGCTTATGTCCTTATCCGGGTCGTCCGCCTCGAGGAAGAGCATCTGAGCGACGATAAGGTTCGCGGTGTCGTCGTCGACCTCTCCGCCGAGGAAGATGATCCTGTCCTTCAACAGGCGAGAGTAGATATCATAAGAACGCTCGCCCTTGTTTGTTTGTTCCACAACGATGGGTACGAGATTGCTCATCTTTTCACCTCCGTCATTGAGTTCTCCGCCGGCCGGTTACTCCGCCGGCTCCGCTTCGGCGGTCTTCTTCTTGCTTTTGGTCTTGGGCTTTTCTTCCTGCCCCGCCTTTTCCACCTCGACGGCGGAATCCACCACGAGCGCGATGGTCTTCTCCATCACGGCCTGCTCCTCAAAGTACCCCCTGTCGTCCTCGCCAAGCTTCGTCTTGATCTCCTCGGCCTTGTCGCCGTACTGCTTGACATATTCGTCGATCTTCGCGTCGATCTCTTCGGCCTCGGCCTTAACGCCCTCCGCCTTGACGATCGCCTCGATCACGAGCTGGTTCTTCACGCGCGCTTCAGCGTCTCCGCGCATCTCTTGACGCATGGCGTCGATCTCGAGGCCCGAATACTTCACATAGTCCTCGAGTGAAATGCCCTGCATGCTGAGCCTGTAAGCAAAATCGTTGAGCATCCGGTCGACCTGGCGGTCAACCATCGCGTCCGGTATCTCTACTTCCGCGTTCGCCACTGCGGCGCGGATCACATCGTTTTCCTTTGCAATTTTAACGCGCTGCGCTTCCTTCTCGCTAAGCTCGGCGCGCTTCCTCCCGCGCAGTTCGGCGATCGTCTGGCAGTCCGAAACGTCCTGGGCAAACTCGTCGTCCGCCTCGGGCAGCTCCTTGACGCGGATCGCGTGCACTTTGACGTGGAAAACCGCGTCCTTGCCCTTGAGCTCTTCGCTGTGATACTCCTCCGGGAACTTCACGGCAAGGTCGCGCTCTTCGCCGACGCTCATGCCGATCATCTGCTCCTCGAAGCCGGGGATGAACGCGCCGGAACCGATCGTCAGCGTCTGCCCCTCGGCAGTGCCGCCTTCGAACAGCTCGCCGTCCACGGTGCCGGAATAATCGAGCTCGACCTCGTCGCCGTTTTCGACAGGGCGCTCGACATCGATCATGCGGGCGATTTTGTCGCGCTCGCGGTCGATTTCCCGTTCCACCATTTCGTCCGTAACATTGTACGCGCGCTTTTCTACTTCTATACCCTTGTACTGGCCCAGCGTCACCTCGGGCACGACCGCAACGGTAGCGATGAAAATCACGGGTTTTTCCTTTTCGGCCTCGACGATGGACAGGTCGGGCTGCTCGACAGGCTTCACGCCGTGCTCGTCGACGGCCGCCTTGTAAGCCGCCGGATAGACTATATCGAAGGCGTCCTCAAAGAAGACTTCCCATCCGTATGCGTTCTCGATGACCTTGCGCGGCGCGTGCCCTTTGCGAAAACCGGGGACTGCGATGTTCTTCCTCGTCTTGAAATATGCCTTTTCGACCGCGGCCTCGAATTCCTCCGCGCTCACCTCGCAGGTCAGCTTCACCTTGCTTCCCGCGAGCCTCTCGATACCTGCCATAACTTCCTCCGTCACAAAAAATAAGCTTCCTTCCGGCAGCGCCCGAACATGCGGACATACCGCCGTCAGTATAGCTTATCACAATGAAAGACCGTTTGCAAATAGAAAGGAACGGCGTAACTTATTTTTTACTCTCCGTTTTCTTTTCCTTCGCATCTTTGGCAAGCTGTTCGCGCGCGAGCTTTTGCCTCTCCTGCCAATCCGATACGATGCTCTGCGCGAGCAGCTTCCCGGTGAGCGCGGAGATGGCCGCGCGCCCCGCGTCCCCGGCTTCGTCCGCACCGAAGCCCCCTTCCACCCTTCCGTATCCCTTCGCGAAAGCGGCTTTGAGCGCTTCGTCCAATTCGGCGCAGAACATATCGTACGCATCGCTCAATTCCGCGTTCTCCGTAAGAAGGCCGATCAGGCCGATCGCCTCGCTGATGGAGAACACCTTCTTGATTAGGCATACCATGATAAGCGTCGCGATCTGCTCGCGCTTGTAGCGTTTTCCGTCCGGCGGGATGATGACCTTCTGCTTGACGTAGTTGTTGATCATGGTCGCCGTCACGACGTGGCCGTCCTCCTCCGCGAAAGGCGAGAGGGATTCCTCAAGCACGAACACAACCTGGTCCATATACAGCGGGATACCCGGCAGCTCGTTCCACCTCGGGCAGCGGAACGCCTCGGCTTTTTCCGGCGTAATGCGCATATTTCTCCTCCCAGTGCGGTATGATGCGATTATAGCACGAGTTAACGAAAACCGTCAATTCGTGTTGACATATAGCATTGACGCATGTATAATCTATTTAATCTGGTATACGTTACTAGATTATGGAGTTTTTATGAACATTTTGTAGCATAACTATGAACAGGAGGAACATGCAATGCTTCAGACAATCCGGGCAAAGATCTACGGGGATTCCATCATGAAGGGGACGGTGCTCGATTGCGCCTATCGCTACCACGCGATGTTCGACCAGTTTTTCCGCCGCTTCGGCGAGCGCTTCAACATCGAGGTGGACAATCGTTCCCGCTTCGGCATCACGATCGACAAAGGCTACAAGCTGCTTCGCCAGGATATCGAGGCGGGCATGGACTGCGACTTTGCGCTCATCGAATTTGGCGGAAACGACAGCAACTTCCGCTGGGATGAAATCAGCAGGAACCCCGAGGCGCAGCACGAGCCGCTCACGGGCTTCGAGCACTTCGCGGAGATCGTGCGCGCGATGATTCGCGACCTTCGCGAAGCGGAGGTAAAGCCCGTGCTGATGACGCTGCCGCCCATCGATTCGGAAAAGTACCTGAGTTTCCTCACCCGCAACGGCAACGACCGCAGCCGCATCCTGCAGTGGCTTGGCAAACCCGAGGTCATTTACAACTTCCACAAGCGCTACTCGGATGCCGTCTCGGAAATCGCCAAGGATACCGGCACCCCTCTCATCGACGCGCGCAGCCGCTTCCTCGGGCGCAAGGATTACGACAGGCTCATGTGCATCGACGGCGTGCATCCCAACGAGGAAGGCTACGAGCTTATCGCCAGCGCGTTCAACGAATCGATCCCGCAGTTGCTCGCGGATTATATGTAAAGCATTGTTGAGGACATAGCGGACATAATTAGGGAGAGGCGTCGCCTCCCCCTTTCTTATTGCTATTCGGCCTTGCCCGCGCGGTCTTCAGGTTGCGAATTCATGCGCTCGGCGTAATCCCGGAACGCCTTTTTGCCTTCGCCCTCCCACCACTCGTCATAGTGCCGCCAGCTTTCCCAGTCCTTATCGTCGCTTTCGCTTCCGTATTTCTTTTTCCTCTTTTCTTTTGACCTGGAATTGCCATCATGCCTGCTGCCGGATATCCCAAAGAGGATCCTCGCCAACACGAACAGGCCGACAGCCTGCCAGAAGCCGATCTCCTTCAGGCCGAACACCCCCGGCATCAGCCAATTCCACAGATGCTGTATCAGCCAGCCGAAGAGAAATCCCAGCGCCGCGAATCCAACCACCCCGAGGATGGCATACAGCGGGATCTTCATCCATTTGGGAATCCCCGCCCATTTCTCTTTGAAACCGTCCATAACCCTTCTATATCCTCCTTAATACTATTCACTCGTCCAAATCATTGAGCATCCCGCGCAGAGCTTTGATTGCCCTGCATTTCCTTGAAAGCAGAGTCCCCACCGGCTCGTGCCATTCCTCGGATAATTCCCGGAAGGTCTTTCCCCTCACTTCCGTCGCGATCAATACCGCCCGTTGCCTCGGTTCAAGCTTGCCGATGGCTTCTGTCAGCCTGAGCAGAAGTTCCCTCTTTTCTTCTTTGCCGCACACATCTTCCGCATGATCGGAAAGCAGCGCTATCAGAGGGATTTCGCCTTCTTCGTCCACAAGACCGTCGAGCGATACCGTCCGGGACTTCCTACTTTTATAGTCGACGATCCTGTTGCTGATCGAGCGGTTGGCATATGCGGCGATATTTTCCACGGGCCCGGAGGTATCCATTTTGCTGACGATGTTGAGCATGACTTCGCCGACGATATCTTCCGCGTCCATGTCGCTGATCCTTCGAATCCGCCCGCGCACATAGTTCAGCAGCTTCTCGTGCTCCGAAACAAAGAATTCATACCATCTGCTTTTTTCATCTCTTTTCATAGCGGTATCACGCATCCCCCACACTATAAAGACGGAACAGGCCGGGGTTT
>DATMYG010000015.1:0-5888 GCA_035561055.1 Clostridia bacterium
CGGCCAGTTCGTCGCGTATCTTGCTGCGGTTCTGGTCCTGCGCGCCCGCGCGAAGCACGACGGATTTGTATTCGGTGTACTCAAGTCCGTCAAAGAACGGATACGCGAGCCTGTCCGCACCGTACTCGTCGCGCGCAATGATGTTGAAGCCCTTTTGCGCGCGGCCGCGGCCATACGCCCCGGCGATGCTTATGCCGACGTTTTGCGAGAAAACCTGCATCTTGCTCTCGTCAAACACGGAGAAGCTCGCCGGCCGCTCCCATTCGTCGGTGTTCTCGAAAAAGTTCGCCGTCAGCAGTGCGTCCCCGTATGCCAGAGAGCCGTCGTAATCGTCCCCGTAAGCATAGATGCCCTTCTCGTTGCTCCAGAGGTTGTCCGGGTCGGTCACGAGGGTCACAATGGGCAGCGCGTGGTTCACGCCGTCGGATTTAAACAGGAACGTGCCCGTGGCCGTTTCGTTCGTGATGTAGCCGTCTCGCACGGATACCGCGCGCACGACCGTGTTTTTCGAGGCCGGTATGGGCGCCGTATAGACCGGCGAGGAGGCCGTGGGCGTCGTGCAGTCCGTCGTATAGTGAATGGTTTCCCCCTCGGGGGCGGAAAGTGTGATTGCAAGTTCCCCGTCGTAGATGCCGGGCACGGTGTCGAAGTTCGGCACCGCCGTGATGCCCGCGTACCCGGTCCCGTTGGCCTGGCCGAAGGTGGTTTGGGTGAAATAGGCGAGCTTGCCGTCCGCATCCCTGCCGTAGCTGACGTCGTTGACGAACGCGCCGGATTGGAGCTTGTCGAGCATCTCCCCCTCCGGTGAAAAGAGGCATACGATGTCCCCGTCCCGCGAGACGGCGAAGTTCGCGTGCAGCTCGCCGCCCTCGTATTTATCGAGCTCCGAAGCGTACACCAGAAGGTATCCGCCCGCCGGGATGGTAACATCCGGAAAGTACCACTTGCCCGGGTTGTTGGGGTTGTTGGAGAGCGCGTAGCCCAAAAGAGAAACCGGCTCGGCGCCGGCGTTGTGGAGTTCGATGAGGTCGTAGCAGATCCCGTCCGCCGCCGCCTTCGCCGAGATGTTCGCGCCGATGATCTCGGAGATGGAGAGAGACCCGCGCGGGTACGCGTTTGCCGCCATGAAGGCGGAGTAGCCCCCCTCGTCGTTGGGATAGCCCGGCGTTGGGTGTGTGTTGGGGCCGAATTCACCCGTACCGTCGGGCACGCGGGCAAAAGAAGCGTCCGTCTGCTGGGCGGTATAGGTCACGCTGTCGAGGATGGCGCCATCCTTGGCGGTGAGCACGACGTCCTCGCCGTACGCGCGCAGACCGAAGGGCACGTGCAGCTCACCGTTCTCGGCGAGCCCTTCGTTTCCCGAGCAGAAGACGACGAGGTATCCGTGCGCGGGGATGACGGTCCCTTCGGGGAAGATGTATTTCTTGGGCTGCGTGATCGTATCCGAGATGCCGCCGCCCGAAAGGTCGTAGTCCTTGTCGGTCGCATTGTAGAGCTCGATCCAATCCGAATACGCGCCGTACGCGTCCATAAGGGTGGTCGAGTTGGAGGCCATGAACTCGTTGATATAGATGCCCGCGTCTACTTCGCTCATGAGCGTGGCCTCGTAGGCGGCGACGCCCGCTTCGTCGTTGGAAAAACCCGGGGAAGGCTTCATGGCGGCCCATGCGCCGGAAGCGTCCTTCGCCCAGCTCAGGCCGGAATCCACGGCCTTCATGACGAGCGTTTCAAGCGTGTTGCCCGACTTGCCGAACAGGACCACGCTGTCCGCCGCGGAAATGCGGAACGGCGCGTGGCTCGCGTCCGTCGCTTCGCCCGAGCACCAGAGCACGACGTAGCCGTTCGCCTCGACGCTCGTCCCCACGGGGAACACGTACTTGACGCCCGCGGTCACGTCGTCGCTCGCGCCGAGGCCGCCGATGTCGAGCGTCTCGTCCGAGGTGTTGTGGAATTCGATCCAGTCGGGATAATCGCCGTTCGGGTCCGCGACGGAGCCCTTGTTGCTCGACATGATCTCGCTGATTTCGAGCGCGGAAGTGGAAGCCTCGTTTTGGGAGGCGTGCTTTGTCAGGTAGATCGCGATGAAAACGACTGCGAGCGCGGCGACGAACAGCGCAAGCAGCGCGCGCACGCCTTTTTTCATGCGCCCATCACCACCGGGATGAATTCGAGGAAGGCGGCGACGACCCGCTCGGGCTTCTCTTCGTGCATAAGATGGCCGGCGTTGCGCACGACCGCGGATGCCGCGTTGCGCAGCGCCGCATGGTAGATTTCCGCCCCGTGCTGCGCGGGGTGCCACTTGTCCTCCCCGCCCTGCAGGATCAATACGGGCGCCGCAATTTCGCGAAGAGAAGCAACGATGGACTCGTCGTCGTAATATTGCAGCGACATGCGCACGGCCTTGCGCGACGCGCCGTCGCAGACGGTACTGTAATAGGAAGCGACGACCTCCGGGGTGATGTTGGTTAAATCGAACACCGCGTCGTTGAGAAGTTTCTCCACGGTGCGTAGGTTGTACAATACGCTTGCCACGAAGCCCAGCATGGGGCTGTCGATTAGGCGGATGGGCAAGGGCATTTCGGGCGTGACCCCGCCGGGGGAAAGCAGCACCATGCGGCCCACGCGTTCCGGCGCGTCCGCCGCGAGGCGCATCACATAGGCGCAGCCCATCGAGAAGGCGGCGAAGTGCGCGCTCTGGATGCGCATTTCATCCATGAAGGCGCGCAGAGCATACGCGTGGTCGTCTATGGTATAGCCGAAGGTGTCCGGGCGCGAGGAGTAGCCGTGGCCCGGCAGGTCGATGGCGATAACGCGGTAATAGTTGGAGAGCCGGTCGAACACGCCGCGCCATGTGTACAGGGACTGGCCTACGGTGTGTACGAGGATGAGGGGCTCCCCTTCGCCCGCCTCGAGGTAATGCAGGCGCAGCGTTTCGCGCTCCGCCTCGGGTTCGGCGGGGATTTGCGTCGGGGCGGGCTCATCCTGCGCCTGAACGGCGCTTGCCTCACCCGCTTCCGCGGCCGCCGCTGCCGCCTCGACGGGAACCTGCGCCGCGGGGGCCTTTGCCTTCCTCGCGGGGCGTGCGGCCTCGACGGCGGGCAGCAGAATATCGACGTATGCGCCGGTATTTTCGGAATTTATAAATTTCTTGACCTCAAGCGAAAAAGCCACAGGGATCCTCCCAGTCGCGCGTGCGGGGCACGGCGGACACATAATCAGCTTATTTTACTATCTTTCCCGTCCCTTTGCAAGATTGAAAGACCCCTGCCAAATATTAGTCACACAATGTTAACAGCGCTTTATGCGTTAAGTCGGCGCGCGGCCGCCGCCGCGCCGCGCGAAGCGCGCTTGTATTGCCGCCCCGCCGCGGTTATAATACGATCAATGGAAGAGATCGGGAACATCGCTCAAAGCGTGAGGGGAATCGTCGACGCCGCGCTGCCGGACGGCGCTTCCCGCGACCCACGCGTGGCTCCGGCGCTTTCCCTCGCGTATGTCGGGGATACGGTGTACGATTTGTACGTGCGCACGCTCCTCGTCGAGCGCGAGGACGCGCGCGTGCACGAGCTGCACCTCGCGAGCGCGAAGCTCGTCTGCGCTGCGGGGCAGGCGGCGGCCTTTCGCATTATCGAGCCCATGCTCACGGAGGACGAGCTTTCGGTTTACCGGCGGGGGCGCAACTCCCACCTGGGTACCGTCGCCAAAAACGCGAAGATCTCCGATTACCGCACCGCCACGGGGCTCGAGGCGCTGCTCGGCTTCCTGTATTTATCCGGCCGGGACAGGCGGCTTACGGAGCTCATGCGCGAAATCATCCGTTCAGGGAGGTAGCCTATGCCCTCGACCAGGCTTGAAGTCGGCCTTCTCACGCATACGCCCGAACCCGAGCTCACCGTCGCCCTCGCGGGCAGGCTCTGCTACAGCGACAGCGGCATTTTGGACCTTCGCGAGGCCGTCGCGGGCAAAGCCGCGCAGTTTGTGGACAAGCTCATGAGCCTCGGCCATCTCTCCCCACTTGAGCACGTCTCGTTTACTTTCGGGGCCGAAGGGGTTTCCCGCGCGTTGCTCGCGCAGATCACGCGGCATAGGGTCGCCAGCTTTTCAGTGCAGAGCCAGCGCTATGTAAAAAAGGAAGGGGCGAGCTACATCGTGCCGCCCTCCGTGCAAGCCCTGGGCCCGGAAGCGCTTGGGGAGTACGGGCGGCAGATGGAGGTCATACAGGAATTCTACCGCCATTGGCTCAGCCTGGGCCTCGCGGCGGAGGACGCGCGCTTCGTTTTGCCCAACGCGGCGGAAACCCGCATGGTCTTCACGATGAACGCAAGGGAGCTTTTACACTTTTTCTCCCTGCGCTGCTGCAATAGGGCGCAGTGGGAGATCCGCGCGCTCGCGTGGGTGATGCTCGGCATGTGCATGCGCGAGGCGCCCGCGATCTTCCGGAACGCCGGGCCGGGCTGCGTGGACAAGGGCTGCACCGAGGGAAAGATGAGCTGCGGGAAGCCGGACGAATCCATGAACATACAGGAGGCACTGCGCACACTCGCGGCGGCGCGCGCCTCGGATGAAGAAATACTGCAAGCGGTCATGCGCTTGATTTAAGGAGAGAACACCATGCCCAATTACAGAAAATCAGGCGGCACCGACAACAAGGGAGGCGCGCCGGGGAATTTCCGGGACGGAAAGCCCGCCTACCGCGGCGGCGCAAAGAAAGAGGGATATCCCAAGAAGGAAGGCTACGCCCCGCGTCCCAACGACGGCGCAAAGAGGGATGGCTACCCCAAGAAGGATGGCTACGCCCCGCGTCCCAACGACGGCGCAAAGAGGGATGGCTACCCCAAGAAGGATGGTTACGCGCCGCGCTATAACGACGGTGCGAAGAAGGAAGGCTACCCCAGAAAGGATGGCTATGCCCCGCGTTCCAACGACGGCCCCAAGAAGGAAGGCTATCCAAAGAAGGATGGTTACGCGCCGCGCTATAACGACGGCGCGAAGAGGGATGGCTATCCCAGGCGGGACGGTTCCGACAAAGGTGCGAATTATCAGGACAACCGGGGCTATTCCAGGGACAACAAGGGTTATTCCGGGGAAGGAAAGCCGTATTATCGTAAACCGGACGCGGGCAAAAAGGACGCCCCTTACGAGCGCAAGCCGCGGCGGGATCAGGAGCCGAGGCCCACGGAGGCGCCCGCCGTGCGCGAGGAAACCGCGAAGGATGAGCTGCCCTACCTCGTGATGGGGCGAAACGCCGTCAGGGAGGCGATCAAGAGCGGCAGGAGCATCGACAAGATACTCGTCTCCAAGGAGCCGGACGGGTCTCTTCGCGAGATCATGGGCTTCGCGCGGGACAGGAAC
Organism: Clostridia bacterium; assembly: GCA_035561055.1. Lineage (GTDB taxonomy): Bacteria > Bacillota > Clostridia > Christensenellales > CAG-138 > Phil1. Next base: position 5,353 of record DATMYG010000015.1, read on the forward strand.
ATCCGCTTGGACGAGGTGGAAAAGGCGAAGCTCGACGAGCTGTGCATGCCCTTCGGCCACGGCGGAAAAACTGGCAACCATCAGGGCATCGTCGCGCAGGTGCCGGGCGTGGAGTACTGCGAACTTTCGGATATGCTCAATGCCGCCAAGGAGAAAAACGAAAAACCCTTCATCATCCTGCTCGACGGCATCGAGGACCCGCACAACCTCGGCTCCATTATCCGCAGCGCGGTTTGCGCCGGCGCGCACGGCGTGGTAATCCCCAAGCGCCGCGCGGTTTCGGTGACTGCCGCCGCGAGCAAGGCGAGCGCGGGCGCGATCGAATACTGTAAAGTCGCGCGGGTCGCCAACCTCGCGGGCGCGATCGACCGTCTCAAGGATGACGGGCTGTGGATCTGCGGCGCGGATATGGAAGGCAAGCCTATGGGCGAGGTACGCATGGAGGGCGCGCTGGCGCTCGTCATCGGCGGCGAGGGGGAGGGCATCTCCCACCTCGTGAAGGAGAAATGCGACTTCCTCGCGCGGATTCCGATCGC
>DATMYG010000016.1:0-6518 GCA_035561055.1 Clostridia bacterium
CATATAATATGAATGAACAAAATAATATTCATTCAACAAGGGGAGGGCGCTCTGTGGGAGATAAGAAAACGCTGATTTATACCTGCGCCAAGGCGCTTTTCAGCGAAAAGGGCTTTAAAGATACGAACGTTGCGGACATCACTAAAGCCGCCGGTATGGCCGTGGGTACCTTCTATAATTATTATCCTTCGAAGGAAAAGATCTTTATGGATATCTTCCTCGAGGAGAACGGCAGGCTAAAAAAGCGCTGCCTTAACGCGCTCGACCTGAGCCAAAGCCCGCTCGCGGTCGTGCGGCAAATGCTTGCGCTCAACTACGAGGGTACGCGTGAGAACCCGATTTTACGGGAGTGGTATAACAAGTTCGTCTTCGAAAAGCTCCAGCAGGCATTTCGTGAGGAGAACGGCATGAGCACTGTCGACTTTCTCTACGACAGCTTCCTCGAACTGGTTGTTCTCTGGCAGGAGCAGGGGAAGATGCGGCGCGATATTGACGCAAGAGAGATCATGATGATGTTCGCCGCCCTCGTCAACATCGATACCCATAAGGATGAGATCGGCCTTGAATACTTCCCGGAGATACTCGAAAAGATGACGGAATTCGTCATGCAAGGCCTGACGGACACGCGGGCCTGACGCGGATTTCCGATAATGAATTGATCACGAGCGGATGAAAGCGGATTCATTCGCAGCAGTTTATAGGAGGAACCATGAACATTTTGCTTCTCACCTATTCCGATACCGGCAACAACGGTAAGTTTGCCGCGCGCGTCGCCGAAAAGCTCGGAGCGAAGGGCATAACGATTGCACCGAAAAAGCATAGGCCAACGTGCGGCCTTGTTATGGATCTGATCCTCTCGCGCGAGCCGAAAGTCACGCCTGCGCCGGAGATTATGCGGGAGTATGACTTGATCGTTTTCTGTAGCCCAGTGTGGATGGGGCAGGTCGCCTCGCCGCTTCGCGCGTACCTCGGCGCGCTCAGGACGAATCCGAAGCCGTATGTCCTGCTGTGCGTCAGCGGCGGCTCGGGCGGCGGCAACCCCAAACTTGCGGAGGAGCTCGAACGGCGCACAGGCAAAAAGCCTGCGCTGGTGTTTGAACAGACCATCGCGGATTTGCTGCCCGCGGATGCGGACAAATCGATCAAGGCGACCTCTGCCTATCGCATCAGCGACGCGGAGGCGGAGCGGCTTGCCACAGTCGCCGCGCGCACGCTTGAAACCATCCTGTAACGGCTCTTATTCCACCGGAAAGTCGAAGTACGTATCCGGGAAGGGTTCTGGCGCGATGTTATAGTGCCACCACTCGTCCTCGTAGGGCGTGAAGCCGCAAGCGAGCATCGCCTCCCGCAGAACCAGCCGGTTCGCCTCCTGCGGGGACGTAAGCCCTGCGGCGCCGTGATGGGAGCGCGCGTCCATATAGTCGAACGCGCTGCCCATGTCGAGCTCCTGATGGGTCGCCGCGTCCACGAGCGTCAGGTCGATGGAGCGGCCGCGCGTATGGCCGGATTTCGCGGCGATGTAGCCCAGCTCGAAGAGCATGCGTTTTTCGGGCACATTCGGGTAATGAACAGGCTTTCTCCTCACGTCCGCCGCGTCCGCCGCCCAGCGGGCAAAGCAGTCGACCGCGCGCTGCGGGCGGTAACCGTCGAACAGCTTGAGAAGATATCCTTTTTGGCGCAGCAGGTCCGCAGCGCGGATAAGCCCCACGCCGAGCGCGCGCGACACGACCACGAGCGGCGCCCGGTACCCGTCCACAGGCGCGCCCATAAAGTTGTCCGTGCCCGCGTACTTCGCGTCCACAATGCAGTCCGGCACGAGCTCGTCCGCGTAGGCGAACCCCTCCGGCAGGCCCTTCTTCGCGATGCCCGCGACGCTGATGTTCATAGAAACACAATCTCCCTTCAGTGCGCGCTCTTGAGGCCCGCGCCGCTTGCAGGGAGCAGGCATTCGCCCGGCGCGCCGTGTTTGCTTTTATATTCCAGATACGCGGCGTACACCGCCGCGGCCGTAGGCTCCACGAATATCCCCTCGCGCGCGAGAATGTCCCGCGCGGCGGGGATGCTCTCCTCCGGCGCGAGAATGACCTCGGCGCCGTATTTCCGGATGTAGCCCAATATCTCCCGCCCGCGGGCGGGCGCGCCTATGGCGATGCCCTCGGCGAGGGTGGGCAGGGGCTTCACGGCGGCGGGCTCGTCCTTGCCCTTTGCATACGCCTCATATAGTGGCGCGCACCGCTCGCTTTGCACGGCGATCAGGCGCGGCGGGGCGGATATCAGGCCGGAGTCCAAGAGGTGCCCTATGGCGCGCATCGCGCCGAGGAACAGCGTGCCGTTGCCCACCGGCAAAAACAGCGTTTCCGGCAGCCTTCCCAGCTGTTCGTAGATTTCGTAGATATACGTCTTCGTGCCCTCGTAAAAGTACGGGTTGTAGACGTGGCTCGCGTAATAGACGCCCTCGTTTTCGACGCGCGCGCGGCAGGCCGCGGCGCAGGCGTCGCGGGTTCCGGGGACGATGGCGCATTCCGCCCCGTGGGCGCGGATCATGCCGATGTTGCCCGGCGAGGTGCCCTCGGGCACGTAAATGCCGCAGGCGATGCCCGCCCTCGCGCAGTACGCGGCGACGGAGTTGCCCGCGTTGCCGCTCGAATCCTGTACGGCGCGTGCGACGCCAAGCTCCTTCATGCGGGCGACGAGTACCGCCGCGCCCCTGTCCTTGAAGGAGAGGGTGGGCATGAGATACTCTAGTTTCAGCAGCACGCCGCCCGCGCTCACGATGGGCGTGCCGCCCTCGCCGAGCGTGACGACGCGCCACGCCTCATCCTCCAGCGGCAGAAAGGCGCGGTAGCGGAACACCCCGCGCGCGTTTTGGTCGAGGAGTCGCCGCTCGAACGGAGGCGGCGCGTAATCGAGCTTCCACAGCCCGCCGCAGGCGCAGCGCGCCAGGAGCGAATCGACACGTTCCCTTTTGCCGCATATCGTGCACATATATTCCATGCGACTATGATAACGCCCGCGGGCATCCTGTTCAATAGCGTTTCACGAAGTGTTGTGTACGGATGGTATGTATGCTAAAATATTTGTCGAAACATACCTTATGTTTTTCGGAGAGGCGCATGGATTCCATACACGACTTCGAGCCCCTCTGGGGCGTCTGGAAAATCGAAAGGCAGCTCGGACGCGGCAGCTACGGCGGCGTGTACCTCGCCTACCGCGCGGACTCGCCGGACTTCCGCTCCGCCGTAAAGCATGTGAGCATCCCCGCCGACGAGGGGGAGCTGCGCGCGCTTATGAACGAGGGGGTCGCGGCGGACTTGGAGAGCGCCCGCGGTTACTACGAAAAATTCAAAAACGATCTCATCGCCGAAATCCGTTTTATGTACCGTTTGCGCGGCTGTCCGAACATCGTATCCTACGAGGACCACGCCGTCATCGAAAAAAAGGACATGCCGGGCTTCGACATCTTCATCCGCATGGAACTGCTCGAACCGCTTACCGAGCGCGCCGCGAGCAAGCCCTTTTCCCTGGGCGAAGTCTGCCGCTTGGGCGTGGACATCTGCACCGCGCTCGAGGCGCTCGAGAGGGAGCGTATCCTCCACAGGGACGTAAAACCCGCGAACATCCTCATGAGCCGCGATGGCACCTATAAGCTCGGCGACTTCGGCGTCGCCCGCCAGCTTGAAAAAACCAGCATGGTGATGAGCAAGAAGGGCACCTACGCCTACATGGCGCCCGAGGTGTACCGCGGCGAGGAAGCAGGCAAAACCGCGGACCTCTATTCCCTCGGCCTCGTCATGCACCGGCTTCTCAACGGCAACCGCGCGCCCTTCCTGCCGCCCGAGGGGGAAGTTTCATATCAGGATACCGAGCTTGCGCTCGCCAAGCGCCTTGCCGGGAAGCAGCTGCCCCATCCCGCTTACGCGGACGAGGCCGTCTCGGCGGTTATCGGCCGCGCGTGCGCCTTCAAGCCGCAGGAGCGCTACTCCTCCGCCTCGGACATGAAGGCCGCGCTGCAGCGCTGCATCGATTACGGCACGCCCGACGAGCGCCCGGTCGCCGAGCGGGCCATGCCCTGGGAGTCCCATTCCATGTCGGATCCCGCGTCCTCAACGGAATCCGGGCGGGAAAGCCGTATTAAAACCATTCAGGAGGGGGACGCGGAACTCGCCGCTTCCCTCAAAAAAAAGTATGCATATCGAAAAAGGCGAGAAAATAAAGAATACATTCTCACGCTCATCATCCTTCTTTCCATCACGGCGGCCGCGCTCGCGATCATTTGGGCGCTCTCAAGACTCATTTTTTAAGCCCGCGCGTGCATCGGCGAATTCCACAACAGGTATAAACAGCCTCCTATGCGTGAAAACTACGTTCAAAGCGTCGGCACAGCCGACACATCCTTAAGGAGGCTAACATGAAGAAAACTTTAGCGATGCTCTTGGCGGTGCTCGTCCTCTTTGCCTTGACGGCCTGCAAGAGCGGCAACGTGGCGTCGCCCTCGCCGAAAATTACGGTGAAACCCACGATGACGGCCGGCGCTGCCACAAACGCGCCGGCGAGCCCTTCGCCCAGCGCGCCTGCGTCGTCCGCGTCGCCCGGCACCACGGGAGGAGGGGAAACGATCGAGGGCTTTAAGGAGGGCGAAACTGTCCAGGTGAACGCGCTTCCGAGCAAGGTGACCTCGGCCGTGAGCGAGAAGTATCCTGGCGCGACCATCACCGCGGCGTCCTACGCGACCTATATGAACGCGCAGACGTATCTACTCACCCTTTCCGGCGCGGCGGACAAAACCGATAAGATCTATGTCAAGCCGGACGGCTCCATCATCCCCTACGCCACGCCCACCGCGACATAAGGGAAGGCAGATTTTAGCGTAACAAAAATATGTCCGCTCGGGCCGCGTGGCCGGCGGGCATATTTTTCTTTTTGTTAAGGGTGTGATGTTACGGGAGCTCACTCGTGCAATGCGGGCAGCGCGTGGCGTCGATGGCGATTTCGCTCTTGCAGTAAGGGCACTTCTTGGTGGTCGGGGCGGGCGGCGCCTCCTCCTTTTTCTTTTTGCTCATGAAGGAAGTCGCCTTGTTGATGGCCTTCACGAAGAGCAGCAGCACGAAGGCGATGATGAGGAAGTTGATGATGGCGGTGAGGAACGCGCCGTAGCCGAGCGCCACGCCCTCCTTGAGGGGCAGCGTGAGGCTGCCCAGGTCCACGTTGCCGAACAGGCCGAGGATTGGGGAGATGATATCGCCCACGAACGAGTCCACGATCGCTTTGAACGCCGCGCCGATCATCACGCCCACGGCGAGGTCCATGACGCTGCCGCGGTTGATGAAATCCCGGAATTCCTTTAAGAGCTTTTTCATGCGAATACCTCCATAGAATGTATCGTGCAAGGGAGCCGTACCTAGAGCGACCAGCGGCTCCTTATCACGTCGTCGATACGCTCCTCGATGTGGATCAACGAGCCGCGGTCGATCGGATAGTCGAACGGGATGAGTATGCCGCCCGCGGCGGCGTACTCGTCCAGCAGCGCGCCGGAAACGGCGGGGTCGAGGAAGGCGCAGTCCGGCGCGACGACGACTGCGGAAAAGCGCTTCATGAAGCGGCGCACGGTTTTCAGATCCGTCTCGAAGCATACGGGAATGTTCTTTCTGTGGCTTGCGAATTGCTCGATCTGCTCGGCGACGAGGTTGGCAAATTTGTTGCTGCGGCAGACGATGCCCATGCTCCTGCCCGGTTCGAGCGTGCAGATCGAAACGATGGTGCTGCGGCTGGGCGATACGGACGCGGCGAGCAGCTTGGAGCCGTCCGAAAGCGCTTTGGCGAGCGCCGGATAGTGCGTGGAGGTCGTGAGCACGAGGTCGTACTCGTGCAAGAGTTCGTCCGGCGCGTCGTCCATGAGCACCGCGTCCACGAGGAAGACGGATACCACGATGCCGGGGATGTAGTTGAGCTGGCGCTTGAACATCGCGAGGGACTCCGGGTTGCAGTCCACCGCGGCGACGCGCGCGTAGGCCTCGGGTGGCGCTTTCTTGGCGAGCGTGATGTGGAGGAGGGTCTTGATCTCCTGATGGCTCATGCCGAAGGAGGCGAGCGTGTCGTAATCCTTCTCAATCAGTTCCGCCGCCTGCCGCCGCCTCTCGAGATCGGCCGGCTCCCGCTCGTTGTATACATAGCTGCCGCTGCCCTGTATGACCTCGATGATGTTGTTGTCGCTCAGCTCTCGGTAGGCGCGCTTGACCGTGCCCCGCGCGATCTGGAGGCTCGCGGCGAGCTCCCGCTCGGTGGGCAGCCTTTCCCCGGGACGCAAAGCCCCGGTTTTGATGTCCCGCATGAGCTGCTCGGCGATCTGGCGGTAGATCGGCGTGGCCGAGTTGTAATCGAGTACGATCATATCCGCTCCCTGAATTGGTATAGCTTTATTATACCTATCGCATGAAAAACGGCAAGGGGAACGCGCGGAAAATGCGATTGGATCATCTTTATGCGCAAAAATTGATTTCAAAAGGCGCAAATACTATAAT
>DATMYG010000017.1:0-3340 GCA_035561055.1 Clostridia bacterium
ATACTATATACTCGTCAAAGCGCCATGAAAAATTGCACGCGGAAAGCTGGGCTTCGACTTGGTCAGCCGTCGCACTCCTCCGCGTCCTCGAGCTCAGCGCCCGCAAGTACCCTTGGCGCTTCCGTCTCGGGCAGGGATTCCACGCCGCGCAACGTCCTTCGAATGCTGCGCGTGCGGCGGCCGATGAGCGTATCGAGGTCGCCGTGCACACGGTCGAGCCTGTCCTGCGCGCTCAATAATACCTTGTCGAAGCGCTCGAACTCGGTCTTGACCGCGCCGAGCACCTTCCACACCTCGCCGCTGCGCTTCTGGATGGCGACGGTGCGAAAACCCATCTGCAGGCTGTTGAGAAGCGCCGCCATGGTGCTCGGCCCCGCGATGTTGACGCGGAATTCGCGCTGCAGCGATTCCACCATGCCAAGCTTCACCACCTCGGCGTAGAGCCCTTCGGTGGGCAGGAACATTACGGCGAACTCCGTCGTTTCGGGCGGACAGACGTACTTTGTTTTGATGTCCTTGGCAAAGCCCCGCACGCGCGCCTTCAATTGCTCCTGCGCGCTCTTAACCGCCTCGGGCTTGCCGCTCTCGTAGGCGTCCGTGAGGGCGAGGTACGCGTCCATGGGGAATTTGGAATCGATGGGAAGCAGCACGGGCACGCCGTCCTCCGCGGGCAGGCGTATGGCGAACTCCACGCGCTCGGAGGAACCCTGCCTTACGGGCGTGTTAGTCAGATACTGTTCGGGGCTCATGATCTCCGAAAGGATCGCGCCGAGCTGTATTTCGCCCAGGATGCCGCGTGTCTTCACGTTGGAGAGCACCTTGGAAAGGTCGCCCACGCCCGCGGCGAGGGTCTGCATCTCGCCCAGGCCCTTGTAGACCTGCTCGAGCCGGTCACTGACGAGCGCGAAGGATTTGGTCAGCCTGTCCTCGAGGGTCTTCTGCAGCTTTTCATCGACCACGCCGCGCATCTCGTCGAGCTTTTTGTTGTTGTCCTCCTGCATCGCGCGAAGCTGCCGTTCGACGGTCGTGCGGATATTTTCGAGTCTTTGTTCGTTTTCAAGAGAGAAAGTCTTGAAGCGCTCCTCCTGCGAGAGGGCCGCCCGGTGCTCCTCGGAAAGCAGCGCCTCGCCCATGATCCGTACGCTGCGCTGGGTCGTTTCGGCAAGCTCCGTGCGCATCGCGCGCAGGTTCTCCTCCGTTTCCCGGCGCGCGCGGGAGAGGGCTTCCGCCTCGTTCGAGCGCTTCGCGAGCAGCGCGGCGAGCAGCGCCGCGTCGAGCAGCGCGAAGACGGTCAGGATGATGAGCAAAATCGTATCCAGCTCCATACGCCCTCCTTATTCGATTCGGTCGATCGGCCGGTGAAGAAACCGCCCGGCGGCTATTATGAGTCGAGATGCAATTTTTCCATGAAGCTGATGAGCGCGTAGCCGAGCGCCGCGCCCACCGCGGCCTGCACGAGGTTGAAGGGCAGGTTTACGAGCGCCGCGGCAAAGCTGCCGCTTACGAACAGACCCTCGAAGACGAGGTATCCGCCCGCAATGAAAACGCCGCACCCAAGAAGGCCCAGGAGCCTCCACGCGCCCTTGAGCCGCCGAAGGACGAGTAGAGCGAAGAGCGCGGCGATCCCCTTGATGACGAGCGTCGCCGGAGCGTAGAGCGTGTAGGCGAGGATGACGTCCGCGAGCGCGCTGCCGAGCGCCGCCGCCGCGACGCCCCAGATGCCGCCCACGGCCGCCACGGCCGCGTAAACCCCCGCGTCGCCCAGGTTGATGTAGCCCTGGCTCATGGGCAGGGGGAGGACAATCAGCGTCAGCGCCAGAACAATCGCCGTCATCAGCGCTGCGCGCACAAGCTTGGATGTGTTCATTTGATCGCGTCCTTTCCGCCGTCGTATTTGTCGAGCCGGTATCCCGTCTCGGGGTTGATGAGGTTGACGAGGGGCTTCCCCGCGAGGTAACGGGAGATATTCTCGCAAGCGATCATCACCATGCGGTCGTGCGTCGCCTGCAGGTGGAAGAAGCCCGAGACATGGGGCGTAATCAGGCAGTTCTCGAGCGTCCAGAGACGGTGTTCCGGCGGGAGCGGCTCGGGGTCGGTTACGTCGAGCCCGGCGCGAAGATTGCGCAGTTCGATCGCGTCCGCGAGCGCTTCCTGGTCGATGGCGCTGCCGCGCCCGACGTTCAACACGATCGCGCCGTTCGCAAGTAGCCCGATGCGCCGCCGGTCGAGGATATGCGCCGTCTCCGGCGTTCCGGGAAGAGCCAGCGCCAGCACGTCCGCCCGGGGCAGCACGGCGTCCAGCGCGGACGCTAGCACGAGCTCGTCGATATATCCGGGCTTGTTCGCGTCCGTGCGGCGCACGCCGATCGTATACGCGCCCAGCGCCTTGCACTTCCTGGCGAACGCGCCGCCGATATCCCCGAGGCCGAGCACGACGACCGTAGCGCCCTCGAGGGAGGCAACGGTGCCCATATCCTTCCATTCGCACTTTTTTTGGTTGTCCCGGTACTGGTGCAGGCGCTTCATGAGCGCGAAGAGCATCGCCAGCATGTGCTCGCCTATCGCGAGGCCGAACGCGCCCGTCGTGTTCGCAAGATAACAACCTTCCGGCAGCACGGGCAGGTAGCCGTCCGTACCCGCCGTGAAGAGTTGGAGGAGCTTTAGTTTCTTCGCCGCGGGAATGAGTGCGGGCTCTACGTTGCCAAAAAGGATCTCGGCGTTTGCGAGGTCGGCCTCGCTCACCTCGTCCGCGGCCTTATAGACGATATCCGCGCCCGGTGCCGTTTCTTGAAGCATCTTTTTATGTGTCTCGTTCACGGGCACCGTCACCAAGACGTTTCGCATGGGATATACTCCTTCGTGTCAAACTGCGCGTATTCCACGCGCGTCAGCGCGAGCCCCGAAGCCGGGGCGGTCGGCCCCGCATCGTTCCTTTGCCTGGAAGAAAGCGCCCTTTGCATGGAAGCGGCGTCCCTGCGCCCCATACCGATTTCCACCATGGTGCCCGCGAGGATGCGTACCATGTTATAGAGGAAACCGCTTCCCGCAACGTCGTAGACGACGAGCCTGCCCATGTCCGTCCAGCGGGATTCGTAAATCGTGCGCACGGTGCTTTCCGGCTCGATGCCGCTCGCTTTGAAAGCCATGAAGTCGTGTTCCCCAAGTATCGCGGCGGCGGCCTCGTTCATCGCGGCGACATCGAGCGGGCCGTACACGTGTAGCGCGGTATCCCGCGTGAACGGATCCGCGTGCGGGCTGTGCTGCAGCCGGTAGCGGTAGTGCTTTCGCACCACGTCGAAGCGGGCGTGGAAGCCCTCCGCCTCGTCGCTGTAGGCGACGC
>DATMYG010000018.1:0-2514 GCA_035561055.1 Clostridia bacterium
AATGCTGTCCCCGTCCTCCAGATCGTACGTGGCGTCGCCGATGAACGCGCGCATCTTCCCCTTGAGCACGAGCATGCTCTCGTCGCAGCCGTGCGTGATCATCTTTTCGGACATGTAGCAGCCGGGGCGCACCTCGCAGTAGCTCCCATTGAGTTGCGTATTGATCTCATTGGGGCTGGGGGTGAGCATCTCGTACTCGGTCTGTATCTCGGGCAGCATGATTTTCTGTCGGTTCCCGCGGCGGATGACGCGGCACGCGCCGTCCCCGGACGGGGGTTCTTGTTTCTGTTCCGTTTCGTCGTCGAAGAAGAAATAAATCATCGGCAGCTCGAGAAAGTCGGATATCTTGCGCAGCGAGTCGAGCGACGGCTTTTTCAGCCCGCGTTCGAGCTGGGAAAGGAAGCTCGCCGTAAAGCCCAGCTGCTCGCTCATATACGCCAGCGTATAGCCTTTTTCCAGCCTCTTGAGCTTGATGATTTCCGGATTCAAATACCCGTCCTCCTTCATGAAGTCAGCTTTCATTCTCGATCCCCCGCACGGCGTCCGCCAAAGGCTTCGCCTCCCTAGGCATCCTCACGCGCACGGCGTTGCGGGAAAGCCCGGGGAATCCTTCGCCCGCCTCCGTCAATACGCCCCGCCTGAGGAACGCCGCGTGCAGGTCGACGGTCTCATCCGGATGCTCGAGCACCATGATCGAGGTCGCGGGGGCGGTCGCCGAGCAGGTTAACCCGCGGCACGCGCGCATGACCTCGGCCTTGACGGCGGCGGTATTTCTAAGCGTACGTTCGATAAACGCGCCGTCCCCGAGCGCAGCGCTCACGGCGGCCTGCGCGAGGGCGGTGATGGTAAACGGGATTTCTATCCTTTGATAATACTCCATCAGGCGTTCGCATGCAACCACATAGCCCGCGCGCAGCCCCGCGAGGCCGTATCCCTTGGAAAAGCTGCGCACCACAAACAAATTGTCACACGCGCCCGTGAGCGTAACGGCGGAGGCGGAGGGCGGCATATATTCGCCGTAGGCCTCGTCCACGATCACGCAAGCGTCCAGCCGGCGCGCGCGGCGCGCGATTTCCAGAATCTGATCGAGAGGAATCACCTGTCCGGTCGGGTTGTTGGGATTATCCAGATAGATGAGCGCGTGGCCGTCCTCGACGCGCCGGAGGAACGCCTCGCAGTCGAACGCGTAGGCCTTCTCCCGGGGCAGCGCGTAAGCCTCGTACCTGCCGCCGTAGCTGCGCACGTTGGCGATGTAATCGGTAAACTGCGGGCAATAGCCCAGCACCCTGTTCCCCGCGCCGACGAAAAGCTTGTTGATCTGGTTCAGCGGCCCGATGGAGCCGCCTCCCATGCGCACGCAGCCGACGGGAAGGTCCACGAAACCCCGCCAGAAATCCGCGATGCGCCGCCGGAGGTCGGCGTACGGATAGGCCGGGTACGCGGCGATGTCCGCCAACGCGGCGTTTTTTACGGCCTCCAGCGCCGCTTCGGGGCAGCCGTACGGATTCGTGCCCAGCGCGCAGTCGACGAGCGCCCCCGCTGCGGGTGTGGCCTCCTCGTCGCTGATATAGCCGACCTTTCTCAGTTCCCGTATGTGTTGAATAAACCTGTACTCCATCTCCCCATCCTCCGTCCCCTGCCGCGCACCTCTTCGGCACGGACAACATGGGGCGGGATATCTTCTCGAGGGTGCTGCAGGGTTCGCGTCTCGCGCTCTCGGTCGCGTTTGTCGCCATGGCCATCCAGTGCGCCATCGGCGTGAGCCTGGGCCTTGTCGCGGGCTATTATGGCAAAACGGTGGAAAAGGTCATCAGCTTCATCACCTATCTCGTGCTCTCGCTGCCCGCGCTGGTGGTCATTATCGCGCTCATCACGCTGCTCGGCCCCAGCCTCACCAACGCGATCATCGCGATTTCGCTGGTCGCCTGGGCCGGCATGACGCGGCTTGTGACGGTCAAGACCATGGCTGTGCGCAACCTCCCCTACGTCGAGGCGGCAAAAGCCTTCGGCGAGAGCGACGCGAGCATCATATTCCGCTACATATTGCCCAACATCTCGCCCATCATCATCATCCTGATGTTCATGGCAATGCCCGCGTCGCTGCTGCTCGCCTCGTCGGTCAGCTTCATGGGCATCGGCGCGCAGATACCGGAGCCCGAGTGGGGCGCGATGGTTTCGGACGGCATGAATTCCATCGTGACCCACCCGTGGATCAGCCTGTTTCCGGGCGCGGTGCTCTCATATACGATCATCGGATTCAACCTGCTCGGCGAGGGGCTCCGGGATGTGCTGGACCCCACGCTGCGGGTGTAGGAGGTGCCGTATGGCGGATGAAAAGCTGTTGGAAATACGGGATTTGACCGTGGAATACAGGGCGAGCGGCGGCACGGTGACGGCGCTGGACGGCGTCTGCTTCGACGTGAACCGGGGCGAAATCTTCGCGCTCGTGGGCGAATCCGGCTGCGGGAAGTCCACGGCGGCAGCCGCGATCACCCGGCTTATACGCGCGCCCGG
>DATMYG010000019.1:0-14119 GCA_035561055.1 Clostridia bacterium
TGCTGCCCTTTTTCATACATACCATCGACGGTCTTGTCTGCATAAGCGTCACGCCTTTCATACTCCCATAATACTCTGGGACCGTCCTTCATGTTCACCCCATGGCTGCAGCAGGAATACATTGAGTCATGGAGGCGAGTATGGAAGATATTGTCCTCGACATCAACGATGTCAGTTTGATTTACCATGAACGAAGCGGGGAAACGCCCGCCGTGGATCGCCTGTCCATGCAGGTAAAACGCGGTGAATTCGTTTCCGTCGTAGGCCCTTCCGGCTGCGGGAAGACAAGCGTGCTCTCGCTGATCGCGGGCATCATAGAGCCATCCTCCGGCAGCATACACATCGACGGCTATAAGCCCGGATATATGCTCCAGCGGGACCATCTGCTCGACTGGAGAAACATCGAGGGCAACATACTGCTCGGCCTCGAGGTGCAAAGGACGCTCAACGACGAAACGCGCAAAGCCGCGCTCGGCCTGCTTGATACCTACGGCCTGGCAACCTTCGCCGCGCACTATCCGCGCCAGCTTTCGGGCGGGATGCGGCAGAAGGTGGCGCTGATCCGCACGCTCGCGACCTCGCCGGACGTACTGTTGCTCGACGAGCCTTTTTCCTCGCTGGACTACCAGACGCGGCTTCGCCTAAGCGACGAAGTATACGATATCATCAAGAAAGAGCACAAGACAGCCATACTCGTCACACACGACATCGCGGAGGCCATATCCATGAGCGATCGTGTGCTCGTCTTCTCCAGAAGGCCGGCCCGGGTCAAAAACGAGCACAAGATCGTGCTCAGCCGGGGCGAAACGCCCATTGCCCGCCGCAACGCGCCGGAATTCAAGGATTACTTCGATACGATATGGAAGGAGCTCGACATCGGTGAAGCCTGAAAGCACGGCCGCCTACTCCTCGGAGCACGCGGCTTTTCTAAAAAAACTCCAGAACAGGGAGCGCTTCGTCACCATCGCGCGTTACGCCCTGCTCCTCCTTCTGATCGGCCTGTGGGAAGTCCTCGCGCGCATCGGCGTGATCGATTCCTTCATCGGCAGTTCGCCCGTGCGGGTCGCAGAGACCATCGCCCGGCTCTACGCAGGCGGGGATCTTTTCCTGCATATCGGCGTCACGCTTTTTGAGACGGTCGTCGGCTTTATACTCGGCACGGCCTTCGGCACGGTCGTCGCGATCATGCTCTGGTGGAGCCCCACCCTCTCGCGCATACTCGACCCCTACCTCGTCGTGCTCAACGCCCTGCCCAAGATCGCGCTCGGCCCCATCCTCATCGTGTGGTTCGGCGCGGGCATGAGCAGCATCATCGCGATGGCGCTGCTCGTATCCCTCGTGGTCACAATTATGAGCGTACTCACGGGCTTCAACGAAATCACGGGCGACAAGCAGCTTCTGATGCGCACGCTGGGCGCGACGAAGCTGCAGATCTTTACCAAGGTCGTTTTCCCCGCGTCCGTGCCGACGATCATGAACGCTTTAAAGCTCAGCGTGGGCATGAGCTGGGTCGGCGTCATTGTTGGCGAATATCTCGTGTCGAAAGCGGGGCTCGGGTACCTTATCGTGTACGGCGGGCAGGTGTTCAAGCTGGATCTCGTGATGTCGAGCATCGTCGTGCTGTGCGTGCTCGCGGCGCTGATGTACTACGGGGTGGCGTATATGGAAAAACGCCTCGTTTCGTGGCGCACGCATACCTGAGCCGGATTAAAAAATGATGATCTTCGGATACACGTCGCCGTGCTCGATCTCGAGGACGACGACGGAGCGTTTGCGCCCATCGAGCGGCCGCGAAGGGCTGCCTGGGTTCACGAGGAGCAGAGGCCCCTGCGCCTCAATCGCCGACACATGCGTATGCCCGTAGAGCGCGACGGCGCAGCCGAGCTCCTCCGCGCGTTCCGCGAGCGTCCAGATGCCCGTCTTCACGCCGTACAGATGCCCGTGCGTCATGAAAATCCGCGCGCCTTCGAGCGTGACGACCCGTTCCGTTTCATAGTCGAGGCTGACGTCGCAATTCCCCTTTACGGCGTAGACGGGAACCCGCGTCAGCTCGCCGAGCACGCGTGAATCGCGCGCGAAATCCCCGAGGTGAAACGCGCAGTCGATCTTCCCCACGGCCTTCGCGGCAAGGCGCAGCTCGGGGAGCCCTCCGTGGCTGTCGGACATTACGAGCGCCCTCACCGGCCGTTCCTTTCCGCCTCGAGCGCGTCCCGGAGCGCGTTGAGCGCGCGGCGCCGGTGGCTGACTTCGTTTTTCTCCGCGGCGCTCATTTGGGCGAAGGACTTGTCCAGCGGCGCGTAATAGAAAAGGGGATCGTAGCCGAAACCGTCCCCCCCCGCGTATGCATAAAGGAGCGTGCCTTCGGCCGTGCCCCGGACGACAAGCGTTTCCTTCCCCTTTCTCGCGAGCGCGACGGCGCTCACGAAGCGGCAGCTTCGCGCGTCGTCCGGCACATCCCGCATCGCAGCGAGCAGTTTCCTGTTGTTGGCCGCGTCGTCATGCCCCTCGCCCGCGTAGCGCGCGCTGTACACGCCGGGCGCGCCGCCAAGCGCGTCCACCATCAGGCCGCTGTCGTCGGAAAGCGCGGCGTCGGCAATATCCCCGGCCGCACGCAGCACCTCTTCAGCCTTCTTTTGGGCGTTCGCCTCGAAGGTCTCCCCGTCCTCGACGACGTCGATGTCGAGCCCGGCCTCCTTAAGTGAGAGGATCTCATCGAAACAACCGCCGAGAATCGTCCGAATCTCGGCGGTTTTATGTGCGTTGTTGGATGCGATCAAAAGCTTCATCGCGCTTCTCCTTCGTATGGGTTGCCGTTATGCCGCGGACGGATAATATCCGCCCCTACATTGTATCCGATTCGTTGGTAAGCGGCAACGTGGGAGGGTGCATCCGCCCATGCGCTGTTATCTGAATTCGTTGATGAACAGCGGCGCGGAGGTTTCCGCCGCGAGCTCGCACGGTTCGCCATCGACCATCAGATCCAGCCGCGAGATAGCCTCGAGGTTGTTGATGGTGAGGAACAGCGTGTCGTACGCGGCTTCGATCAGCCCGTCGGTATACTGCGCGGAGAGGAACTCGCCGCTCAGATCCACCGTCGCGACGCCCTCCTCGATCGTGACGGAGAGAAGCTCCGTCCCCTCCGGGAAGCAGCAGAGAAGCCCCTCCGCCTGCGGCCCCTTGATGAGCTCGTTCACCGCGTTTTCCACGTTCGCCCCGCCCACGATGTACCGCGTCACGGGTACGTTAAGGCTGCCCGTCGCATTCGGGAAGAAAAGCGTAAGCGCCGACGCGCCCTCGGTTGAAACGCCGACCTCGCCGTCCTCCGCGTTGAGCGAGAAGGGAGCCATCGCCTCGGAAAGCTCGGTGCCGTTGGGCAGTTCGCTCACCTTCTTGCCGTTGACGGTGATGGTCACAGAATCGATCCTCGTGAACTCGGCGAGCGTGTTCACAATCGCCTCGACCATGGCCTTCTCGGTAGCGGCGTCCTTGCAGGCTGAAAGGCCGATCAGATCGACCACCGCAACGCCGTCGTCCCCGATGCGAAGCGTGTAGGTTGTGCCGTCGGGGATGAGCGCGTTCAGCCCCATCTCCCCCGTGCTCGCGCGGTTATCGGCCGTGTCGACAAGGTAGCTCAGCGCGGCCTTGCCGATGCCCTCCTCCCACGGAATATTGCGCATCACGGGCACAACGAAGCCGTCGTCGCTCAAATAATACAGGATCGTCTGCCTGAAACCCGTGTAGCCTCCGGTGCCGCCGGTCGAAGCGGCCTCCGCCGGATCCTCGACGACCTCGCCCGTTTTCGCGCAGGCCGCCGCGCACATGCACAGCATTATGATGACCGCGAAAGCTGTCGCGACGCGCAATGCCTTTTTCATGGTATCCCTCCGTTTGCGTGATATCTATCTTTATTCCGCAAACATCGGGTTCATTCACGCGCGAGGCTCCGCGCGAAGGCGCTTTATGAGCGTTTCGTCGGGCGTCGCGTATACCGTGCGGTTCGTTGTATAGATAACCATGCCGGGCTTTGCGCCGGAGGGTTTTTTCACGTATTTTCGCGGCGTATAGTCGACCGGGACGTTCTCGCCGCCGCGCGCCTTGCTGTAGTACGCAGCGAGCGCCGCCGCCTCCCGTAGCGTTCGTTCGGGCACTTCGCCCTCGCGTCTGACGATCACATGGGAACCAGGCATATTCTTCGCATGCAGCCACGTTTCGTTGGGGAGCGCGGTTTTGAGCGTCAGGGCGTCGTTTTGCGCGTTGTTCTTGCCCACGAGCACCTCGATCCCGTCCGAGGAAACGAAGCGCATGGGTTTGGACGCGGGAAGCTTCTGTTTCCTTCGCTCTCCCCTGTCCTTTTTGATATAGCCCTGCGCGCGCAGCTCGTCGAGCAACTCCTCCAATTCGTTCTGCGCGGTGCAGTTGCGAAGGTTCTCCATCTGCCCCTCGAGGTAATCGAGCTCCGCGAGCGTCTGCTCCCTCTGGACGAGAGCCATGTCGCGCGCGGCTTTGAGCTTCTGGTATTTCCTGTAATAGCGCTGGGCGTTCTCCCCGGGCGTCAGGTGCGCGTCCATCGGGATGAGCGTCTCGGCGGGCGGGTCGAGGTAATAGTTCAGCACCGCGGCGGCGTCCGGCCCGGCCTTGAGCTGGTGAAGGTTCGCGGTCAAAAGCTCGCCGAAGAGCCGGTTCTGCTCGATGCTCTCCCCTGCGTTGAGCGCGTCCGCGTAGAGTTCCAGCTTCTTTTCGCAACGCTCAATGTTGTTCTGGATGACCTTCCTGGCGCTCGCGCCGTGCCGCTTGATCCATTCGGTCCGCTCGCGTTCGGCATAGAGCGCATCATACGCGGCGCCGATGCCTTCGGTCCGTTCGCAGTTTTCGTTTGCGGCCCTGAAGGGAAGCACATCGCGCGGTGCGCCGTCCTCGTCCAGCAGGAGATAAGCTTCGGCCTTCTGGCTGATTTCGCCGAAAAATCGCCGCAATCCACCCGCCCCAAAGGACGCGAGTAGCGCCTCGGCCGTCCTCGCGGAAAGGCCGAAGAACTTCTGGCTCAGCGCTTTAGCGGGGTTCTGCGCGCCGGACGCGGCATTGATGAAGGCTCCCTCCGGCGCCGCGCGCGGGTCGAGCTTATCCTGCGCAGGCGGGAGCGAATACGTAAGCCCCGGCAGTATCGGCCGCACGCCGGACATCGCGGGACCCACGCGCTTAATCGCGTCGACGACGACGCCGTTCCCGTCTGCTAGGATGATGTTCGAATGCTTACCCATAAGCTCGCAATACAGCGTGAAACGCGCGGGATCGCCAAGCTCGCTCGACGCCTCAATGCCTATGGCGAGCACGCGATCCATATTTGCCTGCTCAAAGGAAACGAGCCTGCCGCCCGTGATGCGCTTTCTCAGCAGCATACAGAACATGGGCGCGTCGGCCGGGGACTGTTTTTTATTGTCGCTCAGGTGCACGCGCGCGTCGGCCGCGGAGACGTTGAGAAGCAGGCGGTAGTTTGCCCTGCCGCCGCGCACGGAAAGGATCAGCTCGTCCTTTTCGGTCTGCTGGATTTTATCGATCCTGCCGCCGGAAAGCGCGCGCTCGATTTCGAGCGCCGCCGCGTGCAGGCAAAGCCCGTCCATGGACATATCATTCCGCGGCGATCCTGTTCCTGAGGACGCCTACCCCTTCTATTTCAACTTCTATGACATCGTCCCTCTGCATGGAGCCGATGCCTTCGGGCGTACCGGTCGCGATCACGTCGCCGGGCAGGAGCGTCATGCACGCGGACATGTAGCAGATGAGCGCGTCGACGTCGTACGTCATGAGCGCGGTGTTCGAGTCCTGCTTCGTTTCGCCGTTGAGCCGCGTACGGATGCGGACGTGGCCCGCGTCGAGTTCCGTCTCGATCCACGGGCCCAGCGGACAGAACGTGTCGAAGCTCTTACCCCGCGTCCACTGGGGGTCGCCCTTCTGGATGTCGCGCGCCGTGACGTCGTTGAGGCAAGTGTAACCGAAGATGTATGCGCGGGCAGTACCGGATGCGACGTTGCGCGCCTTCTTTCCGATGACCACACCAAGCTCCCCCTCATAATCGAGCCTATGGCTGAGCTTCGGATACACGACCTCGTCCTCCGGACCTATGACGCAGGTGCTGGGCTTGAGAAAGAGCAGCGGCTCCGCCGGATGACCTTCCTTCATCTCCTCCGCGTGCGCCCAGTAGTTCTTGCCCACGCATACGATCTTCGACGGCTCGCACGGGGCGATCAGGCGCGCCTTGGAGAGCGGATACTTCCTGCCGTCCAATTCGACTTTGTCGAAGGGCCTGTCCAACAGGCGAACGAGCGTGTCACCCTCGATCAGAGCATAGAATTCCTCTCCGTCCAGCCGGGCTCTTGCGTATCTCATAATTCCTCCGTATTACATAACTTCCAGCGTGCGGCACGATATTTCGTAGGCTGTGCGTTTCTCCTCCGTGCCGTCCGGAAAGCGCTTGACGTATTCGCGGCTCTGCAGCCTGCCGCAGAGTCGAACGCGCGTGCCGGGCATCAGTTCCGCCGCCATGTGCGCCTCCCTGCCCCAGGCGATGCAGGGGATATAGTCCGAGCGGCCGTAGGCACGGTTCACGGCGAGCAGAAGATCCGCGATCTCGCGCATAAAGGGCGTCGTGCGGAACACCGCCCGCTTGCAGAGCGTACCCACGAGGGAAACGTCGTTCTCGGGACACGCCCCCTCGGGCGCATCTTCAATATAGCGCGCAAAGAGGGTGATTGCAAGCCTGTTCGCGTCGCCCTCGCGCAGGTTGTAGGAGCGCACCTGCGCGCGCACGCTTACCGCCCCCATGCCGTAAAAGCCGTCGAGGAGCCTGCCCGGCGCGGAAATGGGCAGCACGTCGAGCGTGCCGCTCGTCCGCTCTATGATCAGCTTTCCGGTATAGATGGTCTCCCCGCGCATGACGTGATCCGCTTCCAGAGCGCCCTGCAGGGTGCCTGTCGCCCGCGCGATGTTGCAGTCCGCATAGTATTCCATACCTTATCCCCATCCGTGTGATGGTTAAAGGTATGTTTTATCACACTGCCTTATGAATCCGCTTTCGGGTAAGCGCCCGTCACCACGTCGTCGAGGAGCGCCATCACGAGGAGCGTCCCCTTACCTGCGCGCAGGTCGATGCGCACAAGCTCCGTGTCGAACTCCGTGCGCTGCCCGTGGAACTGCTCTACGGCGAATGTGAACGGCACGGTCACATGAAGCGCCGCGGCGATGCGCGTACCGTTGCTGCCGTTCTTTTTGAAGTCGAAGGTCTTGAGACCCTTGCCGTTTCGCCCTTGGATCTCGTATTCGAACACGAAACTGCGCTTGGCATAACCGCGGTCGGATATGGTAAGGATCTCGCCCTCATCCGGAATCTGGCCGAAGAAGATCACCTCGTCCCCCGCGTCAAGCTTGATGCACTTGACGCCCGTTGCGACCCTGCCCATCTCGGGTACGGTATCCGTCTCGAAGCGGATGCTCATGCCGAGCTTCGTGATCAGGATGGTCGTACGGCCCTCGCCGAACATATTCTGCACGCCGATGAGTTCGTCTCCGTCCTTGAGCGAGATCGCCTGCACCCTGCGGTTTCGCGTGGCATATTCGTTCGCCTGCGTGCGCTTGATGTTACCGAGCCTTGTGAAGAACAGAAGCTGGCCTTCATCCGCCTCCTCCATGCAGGAGACGACATGCTCCCCGTTCTCGAGCGTCAAAATCGTGTTGAGGTTGACCGGTTTGCCTCCGGCCTTCGTCTCGGGAATGTCCGAAACGGGTAAAGTAAAGCAGGAGCCTTGGTTTGTAAACAACCTCAGGCGCTTTTCAGTGTTGAGGTCCGCCTGGAACAGCGCCCGTTCCCCTTCCAAGAGTACGCTCTGGCCGGGTTTGGTCGGCATGCGGCGCAGCTTGTCCCCCTCGAGCAGGGCGATGGTGACGTCCTCGACGACCCTGAGCTCCTCTTGAATCTGGGTTTCGATTTCCGCGCCGTCATCCCGCACGAGCGCGGTCCTGCGGGCAACGGCGTATTTTTCCTTGATTTCGATTAGCTCCGTTTTGATGACCTCATGCAGCTTGCCGGGCGAGGCGAGGATGGCCCTGAGGTTTTTGATCTCGCGCCTCACGTCCTTATACTCGTTTTCGATGGCGAGCAGCTCGAGGTTGGTAAGACGCTGCAACCTCAAATCGAGGATCGCCTGCGCCTGTATTTCCGTGAGATTAAAGCGCACCATAAGCTTTTCGCGCGCTTCCTTGGGCGTTTTGCTCGCGCGGATGAGGGCGATGACCTCGTCGATGTTAAGGATAGCGATGCGAAGACCCTCGAGGATATGCTCGCGGCGAAGCGCGGCGTCGAGGTCGAACTGCGTGCGCCGTGTGACCACCGTTTCCTGATGGACGATGTAGTGCGCAATGAGCTCCTTAAGGCCGAGCTGCTGCGGCTTGCCCTCGGCGATGGCGACCATGTTGACGCCGAAGGTCACCTGCAGATCGGAGTACTTATAGAGGTATTGGAGTATTTTTTCGGCGTCCGCGTCCTTCCTGACCTCGACGACCGCGCGCATGCCCATACGATCGGACTCGTCCCGTATGTCGCTGACGCCCGCGAAGAGGGCCTTCTTCTCCTGCGTGAGCTTCAATATGCCCTCGAGCGCCCGCGCCTTGTTAACCTGATAGGGCATCTCGGTTACAACGATGAGCTGCTTGCCGTTCTTCGCCTGCTCGATTTCCGCCTTGGCGCGCACGGTGAGTTTGCCGCGCCCCGTTTCATACGCAAGCCTGATCTCCTCGGAATCGAGGATATACCCGCCGGTGGGAAAATCCGGGCAGGGCATAATCCGCATGAGCGCGTCGAGGGAAATGCCGGGGTCGTTGATCTGAGCGACGACGGCGTCGATGGTTTCCGCGAAGTTGTGCGGCGGGATGTTGGTCGCAAGGCCTACCGCAATGCCGCTCGTCCCGTTGACCAATAGGTTCGGGAATCTGCCGGGCAGGAGCACGGGCTCCTTCTGCGTGTCGTCGAAGTTGAGGGTGAAGTCCACGCAGTCCTTTTCAATGTCGCGCAGAAGCTCCAGCGCGAGCGGAGTCATGCGCGCCTCGGTGTAGCGCATGGCGGCTGGGCTGTCCCCGTCGATGCTGCCGAAGTTGCCGTGCCCGTCCACGAGGGGGGCCTGCATGTTGAAATCCTGCGCCATGCGCACCATCGCGTCGTACACGGAACTGTCGCCGTGCGGATGGTACTTGCCCAGGCAGTCGCCCACGATGCGCGCGCTCTTTCGGTGCGGTTTGTCCGGCGTGACGGAAAGCCCCATCATCGTATAGAGGATGCGCCTTTGCACGGGCTTGAGGCCGTCCTCCACGCGCGGCAAAGCGCGCTCGAGGATGACGTGCTCGGCGTAAGGCATCATGGACGCGTGCATCACGTCGTCCATACTGCGCAGCATGATGTTCCTGTCGATCCCGACCGGAGGCAAATCGCTCTTCTTCGCCACGCTTACTCACCAACCCCCTCGGAGAATGCGACGCACGCCTTGTCCTCGAAATGGTCCTCTTTATTGAAGTCCGCGAACTCGCTGATGTATTCCTTGCGCGGGGCGACCTTGTCCCCCATGAGGATGGTCACGAGATGCTCGACGTCCGCCGCGTCGTCTATGGTGACGCGCACGAGGGAACGGTTCTCGGGGTTCATGGTCGTTTCCCAAAGCTGATCAGGGTTCATTTCCCCCAGACCCTTGTAGCGCTGGAGTGTATATCCCTTGCCGAAGGACTTGATCGCGCGGCTCAGCGCCGCGTCGTCGTAGAGATAGCGCGTCTGGTTGCCCCTCTGGATGCGGTAGAGAGGCGGCATGCCCATATAGACATGCCCTTCCATGATGAGTTCTTTCATATAGCGGTAGAAGAACGTGAGGAGAATCGCCCGGATGTGCGCGCCGTCCTGGTCCGCGTCCGAAAGGATGATGATCTTATCGTATTTGAGGCCGCCAAGATCGAAATCCTGCCCGATGCCCGTGCCGATGGCCGTGATGATGGAGCGGAACTCTTCGTTGGCGAGCACCTGGTCGATGCGCTTCTTCTCGACGTTGAGAGGCTTGCCGCGGAGCGGCAATATCGCCTGAAAGCGCCGGTCCCGTCCCTGCTTGGCGCTGCCGCCCGCCGAGTCCCCCTCCACAATGAACAGCTCGTTCTCCTTGGGGTCGCGCCCGGTACAGCTCGAGAGCTTGCCAACAAGAGGCGCATTCTCGAGCTTGGTCTTTTCGCGCGCCATGTTTTTCGCCTTGCGCGCGGTCTCTCGCACCTTCGCGGCCTTGACGGCCTTGTCGGCCATTTTGTTGGCCGTGTCCGCGTTCTTCAAGTCCTCGAGCAGGGGTACCAGCAGCTCGTTCATCACGTATTCCACGGCGGGCTTCGCCTCGGTGTTGCCAAGGCGCGTTTTGGTTTGCCCTTCGAACTGGATCGTGTGCATCTTGAGGGAGATGACCGCGGTCAATCCTTCCCGGAAATCCTCGCCGGTCAGCGACGCGTCCTTATCCTTGAGGATGCCGTGCTTGCGGCAGTAGTCGTTCATGATCTTTGTGTACGCGCTCTTGAAGCCCGTTTCGTGCGTTCCGCCCTCGGTGGTGGGGATGTTGTTGACGTAGCTGAAGATGCTCTCCGCATACCCGTCGTTATGCTGCAAGGCGACCTCGACCACGATATCGTCCTTTTTGCCGCTGATGAGGATGGGTTCCTCGTAGACCGGGGTCTTGTCCGCATTGAGGTATTTTACGAAGTCGGAGAGGCCGCCGTCGAATTTGTATTCCCGCTCCTTCTTTTTGCCCCATTCGCGCTCGTCGGTAAGATTGAACAGGATGCCCTTGTTGAGGTAAGCGAGCTCGCGCAGGCGTTTCGAGATGATCTCGAAGTTCATCTCGAGCGTTTCGAACACGGCCTTGTCCGGCAAAAACGTGATCTTCGAACCTTGGCGGCGCGTGCGGCCGGTTTCTTTAAGCGGCTCCTGCGGCACGCCGGAGTGCGTCTTGCCTTCCTTGTCCGTATAGCTCCGAAAGGTTTGCTCGTATACCCTGCCCTCGGTGCAGATCTCGGCCGTAAGATATTCCGAGAGCGCGTTGACCACGCTCGCGCCCACGCCGTGCAGGCCGCCCGAGTAGCCGTAGGATGTGTTGTCGAACTTGCCGCCCGCGTGGAGTTTCGTGTAGACCACCTCCACGCCGCTCACGCCGAGCTTTTCGTGGATGCCCACGGGTATGCCGCGGCCGTTGTCTTCGACGGTGACGGAATTATCCCGGTGGAGCGTTACGCTCACGGTGTCGGCAAAGCCGTTGGCCGCCTCATCCACCGCGTTGTCCACAATCTCCCAGAGCATATGATGCAGCCCACGCGCGCCCGTGCTGCCGATATACATGCCCGGCCTCATGCGCACGGCCTCGAGGCCTTCGATGACTTTTATGTCGCTGACGGTGTAGTCCTTCGCCATCCGTTCCTCCGGCAAACACAATATCATGTATGCGAACCATCTATTAACAACTTTATATTATAATGCAAGCTTTTGCGGCGGGCAAGTGCGAGAATATTATGAACCCTCGCGAGCGAAACTATCTTCGGAGGTGACGATATGGATCACGACATCGAATTGCTCAATGAAATATACAGAAACGCCGAGCTTTCCAAGGATATTCTGGGCAGGCTCATCAAGATCTGCAAGGACGCCACGTTTCGCTGCGTGATGGCTTCGCAGTTCGCGGAATACCACGCGATACTGCTCGAAGCCGAGGAGCGCATCGCAGGCAAGGGCGAAGCGCCCGACGCCTACAACATGATACTGCGGCGGCCGATCTACTGCGGCATGTACCTGAACGCGCGGATAGACAGCACGAGCTCGCACCTTGCGGAAATGCTCGTACAGGGCAGCGCCATGGGTCTGGTTGAGGTGGCGCGCGCTCAGAACAAGTTCGAGGAAGCGGAAAAATCCACGCGCGCGCTCGCCGAAAGGCTGCGCACGGCGGAGGAAGCGAACGTCCGCCAGCTATTGCATTTCGTCTGAACCTTCCTTGCCAAGCTGGGCGAGTATCGCCGCATAGATGGCCGGGGCGCGCTCCGGCCACGCTTTTTCCGCGCGCCTCGCGCTCTGCTCATCCGGCAGCAGCATGTCGATTCGGATCAGCTCCCCGTTAAGCTCCATCGCTTTGAGCGTAACGCGATACGCGCCGCGCCCCGTGCGCTCGACGGCGCTTGCGTAGCGCGTCTGCAGGCGCAGCTTTTCGCGGTATTCGTCCGCACAGGCGTCTATCTGCACGCGTTGCGATTGCGGCACGCGCTCGATGAACATCAAAAGGGTATCCTTCCCTTTCGGGGTCAGGCAGTATGCCTGCCCATACGGCCGCGGCACCGCCGCGAGGAAGCCGCCCTCCTCCAGCTCGTAAACCGCGCTTTGCAGCTCAAAGAAGGGCATCAGGTCGTACTGTCCGAAGAACGTCGTCATCTGCTCCCGCGTAGGCTCCGCCAAGAGTTTGGCCAGCGCGTACATCACCACGATCTTATCTTTTGTGAATCCGTCCTCAAAAAAAGACACGGCGCTCACCCCGATTTCAGGCGCATATTTTCGTCTTCTATTATAATGCATTTTCCCGCGAGAGTCCATTTCGCCTGTGATAAGAATATGTACGCCGTAACGTGGCAACATCAGTGACGTCGGCTTACGCGTGACGCCCCGGATCAGCGCGCATGGATAAAGAGATTCATGTTTCGGAGGCACGGCGACGCATACCGCGGGCCCGCGGTGGCTTCTTCATACGCCGACTTTCTTGTGCGACGAGAGGCACGATAGTATAATGGATGCCGGTATGGAGGTGAAACGTATGCAACTTGAGGAAATGAGCGCTTTTTTTGAAAAGCGAATAGACGGCTACGACACACATATGCTTGAGGAGGTTCCGGGCTGCAAGCAAGGGTATTCCCTCCTGGCTTCGCTGTTGCCGGCGGACATTGAAACGCTGCTCGACCTCGGCTGCGGCACGGGGCTCGAACTCGGCCCGATTTTCGCGCGCTTCCCGGACCTCGCGGTCACGGGCGTCGACCTATCCCAGGCGATGCTTGAGCGGCTGCGCGAAAAATACCCCGGCCGCAACCTTTCCCTCGTTTGCGGCAGCTACCTCGACCGGAGTTTCGGGAATGATGCGTTTGACGCCGCGGTTTCCTTTCAAACCATGCACCATATCGGGCTGGAGGAAAAAGCACGCGTGTATACGGCCATCCGCAACGCGCTCAAGCCCGGCGGGCTGTATGTCGAGTGCGATTACGTGGTCATGACGCGCGAGGAGGAGGAATCCCTCACCGCGCAAAGCGTCAGGCTCCGCCAAGAGCAGAACGTGCCCGCGGGCGAGTTGTGCCATTTTGACACGCCCCTTTGTATAGAAAACCAGCTCCTCGCGTTTCAGAGGGCCGGTTTCGAAACGGCCGAGTTTGTTTGGCGCGAGGGGAACACGACCATCTTTATAGCGGCAAAAAGCCGATAAGCCCCGTTATCGGCCATATGCCGCCACCGTATCCCGTATGGTGTCGAGAAAGGCGTCCTCCCCGAAGGTGTTGATCTTGAATAGGACCGCCTTGCTGCCGCCGGACGTAATCGCGGACAGGCGGCAATACCCGTTTCCGTCCGTCGCAAGCGTTACGCTCATGCTCACGCGGTTGTCGCCGAGCATGCTGTAGCGTTCGTATACGCGCACGACGCAGCGCGCCATGCCGAAGTTGAAATCGGACCCGTCCTCGAAGCTCGCCGAAGCGCTGTTATTCATCACCGCCCGGTCGAGCGCGCTGAGTATCGTGTTGAAATCGCCGTAGAGCGTTGCTTCTATTTTCGCCATGTGGATGCCTCCTTGCTGTATAGCCAGATGATTCTACCACAAGGCCGCACGCCTGTCGACATTCGGCTTTCTTGACTGGCATTAACGCCTGGCATATAATATTTCCATGCGGCCGTGGTGGAACGGCATACACAGCGGACTTAAAATCCGCCGGCGAAAGCTTAAGAGTTCGAATCTCTTCGGCCGCACCAAATCACCCACCATCAATTGATAAAATTCGGTTGATGGTGGGTTTGTTTTACGATAGAATATTGGCGTTTGTA
>DATMYG010000020.1:0-2609 GCA_035561055.1 Clostridia bacterium
GCCACACGCTACGTTGAGCCGACTTTGCTCGTTGGCGTGTCGCCCGATTCGCCCATCATGCAGGAGGAAGTCTTCGGGCCTATTTTACCGCTGATTCCCTATGATAAGCTCGAAGAATGCATCGAATTCATCCGCGCGCGCCCGAAACCACTCGCGCTGTATCTCTTCACCACAAGCAGGGAAACCGAAGAAGGGGTGCTCAACGCCTGCTCGTTCGGCGGCGGGTGCATTAACGATACCCTGATCCACGCCGTCAACGCGCGCATGGGCTTCGGCGGCGTGGGGCATTCGGGCATGGGAAGCTATCATGGCAAGCTGAGCTTCGATACGTTTACGCACGAAAGGAGTATCGTCAAAAAATACAACTGGATCGACCTTCCCCTGCGGTATCATCCGTATACGGAGTCCAGGCTCAAAGCCGTCAAGCGGCTGATGAAATAACTAGCGCCTTTGTGGAAAAGAAAAACCGCGGAGAGCTCCGGGCCATCCGCGGTTTTTGCTTTGGCTTTATTCTAACCGGGATACCCCGCTCAATGCAACTGCTTTGCACCGACTAGCGCGTCCAGCTCGTGCGCAATTTCGTACATATTCCCGATGATGGGCACGTCCGCGGCGCGCATGATGGGCGCGTTCTCATCCGGATTGACCGCAATAAGCTTCTTTGCGCCCTGTGCGCCCGCCATGAACTGCGCCGAGCCCGATACGCCAAGCGTGATCAGGAGCCCCGCGTCGACGCGCCTGCCGCTCAGCCCGATCTGCGCGCCGCGCGGGAACCACCCGCGCTCAACCAGCGCGCGCGAACACATGAGGGACGCGCCGACCCGCTCGGCAATATCCCGGAACAGGGCGATGTCCTCGCGCGCGGCGACGCCACCGCCGAGAGCCAGCACGACGTCCTCATTCCGTCCGACCGGAGGCACCCGCTCCACCCACTCCGCCGAGACTTCGCGCGCGCGCGCCGGTACCCAACCCGGCCCGATCAGGACGATTTGCGTATCCGCGCCGCCGGATGGAGAAGCCACGCCGCATCTGATCGTCGCGACCTGCGGCCGCGTCTTCGGGGTGACGATCTCGGCCATGACGTTGCCGCCGAACGCCGGGCGCGTCTGCAGGAGCAGTCCGTCCGCGCGCAAGCGAAGCGCCGTGCAGTCCGCCGTGACGCCCGTATGGAGCGCCGCGGCCGCCATGGAGGACAGCGCACGTCCCTCCGGCGTGGCGGGCGCGAGGAAGATATCCGGATTAAGGTCCCGAATCAGTTTCACCAGCGCCGCGCAATGTTCCTCCGCTATAAAAGCTGCGAAACGGCGATCCGCAATCACATAGACGCGGCAAAGACCGGTGGATTTCAGTTGAGCGGTGAATGTTTCGCCCATAATCATATTGTCGACAAGCGAAACGCCTACGGCATCCCCATCGCACTGCGCGGCGAGCGTGCGAGCGGCCGAAGCGACGCCGTACGAATCCGGGTGCAGAATCCCTTCCGCCTGCTGGAGAAGCGCAAGAACCGCGGTTTCAGCCATGCTGCGCCTCCTCCATCTCCCGCAGAAGAAGCGCCGCGGCTTCGCGCGCGCCGATCCCGAGAGGTTTCGTTATTTGCGCAACATCGTTTTTGAAAACGCGCACCACGCGCGTGGGCGATGCCGCGAGGCCGTAACACGCTTCGTCCCGGTTCGCAAGGCGGCTCATAGATATGGTTTCGATCCGCGCCTTTCGCGCGGCGAGGCGGTTCTTCAGCGTCGGCGCGCGAGGTTCCGCCGCCTCCCGCCCGAGCGCGATCACGGCCGGATACGGGAGCGTCAGCCTCTGCGTTCCGAAGCTGAGCTCCTGCAGCACCGTGACGCCACATTCGTCCACGCGCTCGATCCGTTTGACCCAGCCCGCCGCATGCGCGCCAAGTTGTACGGCAAGCGAGAAGGGAAGCTGTGCGGTGTCGCCGTCCGCCGTGCGCAGCCCGCAGAACACGAGGTCGAAGCCGCCGAGCGCTTTCATGCCCTCGGCGAGCGTATAGGCCGTCGCATACACATCCGCACCGGAAAACGCTTGATCGCAGAGCAGCACGCCGCGCCCGACCCCCATGGCAAGCGCTTCTCGAAGCGCTTCCCCGGCCGAAGCGGGGCCCATGCTCAGCGCCGTCGCTTCCGTGCCAAACGCCTCGGCGGCGCGCAGCGCGGCTTCGATCGCGGGAAGATCCCATGGATTCAATATGATGCCTCCAGCGCCGCTTCGCAGCAGCACGCCGCTTTGCGCGTCCATGTCCGCCGCGCCGGAAGGAACCTGTTTGACGCAGACCGCTATGCGCATGTCAGTCCCCCATCCTTCCCTGCGGATCGAAAAAGGAACGCAGCGCAACAAGCCGCGCGTCCCTTTTGGCGCAATTAACCGGATCCAGCCAGGGCGTTTCCAGTTTGCCCTCGCCGTACTCGGACGCGCAGGAACCGCCTGCTTTCAGGGCGTCTTCTGCAAGGCCGCGAAGCAGGCGAATCGCCTTATCGCGCTCTGCCGCCGAACGGGGACTGATTGCGATATGTAGCCTATTCTCGAACAGGTGGCCGTAAACGGCACCGTAAAGCCCTTCCCTCTCAAGGCCCAACAGGTACGATTCGAGCGAC
>DATMYG010000021.1:0-2173 GCA_035561055.1 Clostridia bacterium
GGAAGAAAAGGGTGCCGAGGCCGCGCGGGAGGATTACATGCGCGTGGTTTCGATCATACTCGAGGAAACGCTCAAGCGCGGGGGCAGCGTCGCACACCACCACGGCAGCGGCCGCTACAGGACGCGCTTTATGCCCGAGGAACACGGCAGCAGCTATGAGCTTCTCTACCGACTCAAGGACGCGCTCGATCCGAACGGCATCATGAACAAAGGGGTTTTGCTGGTGGAGCGGAAATGAACATTCTGGTCTTATTTAAGACCGTGCCGGTATGGGAGCGCGTGCTTGAGGGCGATTGGGAGCGCTTCTCATTGCACAGCGACCTTTCCTATGCCGGAACTCAATTCAACTGCTTCGATGAATCCGCGCTCGAGCTCGGGCTGCGGTTGAAGGATGAATGGAAGAAATTCGGGAGGGATGCGCGCTGTTTCGCCGTAACGGCGGGAACGCTGCATCCCTCCTTCGCGCAGACGCTGTTCGCCGCGGGTTACGACGACGTGGCCTCGCTCGGAGCGGAGGGAATCGAGTTCGCGTCCGGCGAGGTTGCCTCGCTGCTCGCGCGCTATGCTGCGCAGGGAGAGTATGAGCTCATCCTCGCGGGCGGCGCGGCGGGCATGGCGGATACGGGGACCGTGCCGCTAAGTATCGCGCACGAACTTAACCGCCCTCTTCTTGTGAACGCCGTGGAGCTCCACGCGCACGGGGAAGCGCTCGAGGCGCTCTGTCAGGACGGCGAAGGGCTCTGGAAGCATGCGGTACGCCTGCCTTTGCTCGTTACGATCGGCAACAGCCCCGCCGTGCTGCGCGCGTCGACCCTTCGCGCGCGCCTCACGCATAAGGATCAGGAGGTAAGGCTCGTTCCCGTCGATTATGCCGCGCGTCTGAACCCTAAAGAAATCGAATTCGGTCGACCGGCCGGAAAACGTGCCTGCGTGCATATGGAATTCTCCTCAATGGCGGAGCATGCAAAAAAGCTGCTGTGCGAGGAACTCAAGGGAAAAGAACACGCGCCTGGAGTAGATTCGCCCGGCTTCTGCCCGGAAAACGCAGTTGCCTATTATACCGAGGGAGTGCCGTGGTACGCGGCGGAACGCGCGTTCGGCACGCTAGCCGAAGACTGGCGAAAGCGCAAGCCGGACTACGCCCTTTTCTTGGATGATCCGATGGGCCGCGCGCTGGCGTATCGCCTCGCCAACGCGACCGGAAGCTTTTTTCTGACCGGTGCGTCGTTTGCCGAAGACGGAACATCCCTCGCGCGGCGCGCCTGCGCCTCGAACGTAGTGGCACTGCACAAGCCGCGCGTCCCCGCCGTGCTGACGATGGGGAAGCTGCCCAAAACAATTGAAAGCTTTTCCGTCGATGTTGAAAACAACGGATACCCCGCATGGCTGCTTGGGGAAGAACGCCTTCCGCATGTATGCGACGGCCTTGGAAATAAAAAAATCGTTGTCGTCTGCGGCGCGGGCATAGGTTCCCGCGCGAACTGCGAGCTTGCGCGCACACTCGCGGAAAAGCTCGGCGCGGGCTTTGGTCTTACGCGCGCGGCGGCGCTCAGCGGCTGGGGCGACCCGGCGGAAATCGTCGGCCAGTCCGGCGTTTCCGTATCGCCTGAGGTTTGCCTTGTCCTCGGCGCGTCCGGCGCGGGCGCGTTCATGGTTGGCATTGAAAACGCCCAACGGGTGATCGCGGTCAACTGCGACGAAAACGCGCCGATCTTTCGGAACGCGGACGTTGGCGTCGTCGCGGACGCGCAGACGTTGACCCACGCGCTGCTGGACGCGGAAGGGAACGCATGAACATCGAGGCGATCCATCCGAAATACGCGCAGTACCTCGGCGACGAGTCGCGCCTTACGGGCGCGGCCGAGGGAATCGTCTTCCCCCAATCGGCGCAGGAACTCGCGCAGGCGCTCCGTTCTGCCGCGCAAAGCGGCTTGCGCGCGACGGCGCAGGGCGCGCGCACCGGGCTTTCGGGCGGGGCCGTGCCGCGGGGCGGCCTTATCGTGAATCTCACGCGCATGAACCGCATTCTTGGCATCGGGCGCAACGGAGACGGCGCTTTCCTTCGCGCCGAGGGAGGCGCGACCCTGGAGCAAATCGAAAGGGAAGCCGCCGCGCGCGGGCTGTTCTTCCCGCCGGATCCCTCGGAAAAAACCGCGACCGTCGGCGGCATGTT
>DATMYG010000022.1:0-3809 GCA_035561055.1 Clostridia bacterium
CCGGGCGCGCGTATAAGCCGGGTGATCGCGGCTGCCGCCGTGGACTTCCCGCAGCCGGATTCGCCCACGAGCGCGAAGATTTCGCCCCGGTTCACGTCGAAGCAGACGCCGTCCAGCGCCGTCACCGTGCCGCCGCTCGCCTTGTATTCCACGGTTAAATTCCGTATTTCCAACAGCTTTTCATCTGCCATACGGCACCTCCTACACCCGCAGCGTGGGGTCCAGCACATCCCGGAGCCCCTCGCCGAGCAGGTTGAATCCGATGATCGTATACGAGAGCACCGCGCCCGGATACAGGCTGATCCAAGGGTGGGTCACGATGGAATTCATGCCGTCCGAAACCATCGCGCCCCACTCGGGCTCCGGTATCTGCGCGCCGATGCCCATAAAGCTGACCGACGAGGCGAGCAGCAGCGACGCGGGCATTGCCATGAACATCAGGATGATGATGATGGGCGAGATGTTGGGCAATATGTAGCGGAATATGATGCTCGCATCGCTCTCGCCAAAGGCTTTTGCCGCCTCGACGTAGGGGAGGTTGCGCACCGCCATGGTCTTGACCGTCACAAGCCGCGTCATGCCGGCCCAGGCGACCAGCGAGATCGCGATAATCGCGTTGGTGAGACTGGGGCCGAGCAGCGTGATGAGCGCGATAATGACCACCAGCGCGGGCAAAGAGAGCACGAGATAGGTGACGAAGCTGATGACCTTTTCCACCGTTTTGCCGTAATAGCCCGCAACGAGGCCGAGGCCCACGCCGATGGCGCACTGGATGGCCATGGCGACGAACGCGACCGAGAGCGCGAGGCGCGAACCCTGCAGTACCCTCGAGAAGATATCTCGCCCCATGTTGTCCGTGCCGAAGAGATGCGCGGCGCTGGGCGGCTGGAGCCTGTCCGCGAGGTTGAGCTCGTCGTACGCGTAGGGGGAAAGCGCCTTCGCGAAGGCGGCGACGAACAGGACGGAGAGCACCATTAAAAGCCCCACCATGAAGGTCTTGTACCGGAAGATGCGGCACAGCGCTTTCATGCCCTGCCTCCCTTCATGGAAAGCTTGACGCGCGGGTCGAGCGCGGCCGCGGCCAGTTCGCCCAGCACGTTGCAGACTGTGGTGAGAACGGCGATGATGAGGAAAATGCCCTGCACGACAGGGTAGTCGTGCCCCATGACGGCGCTCAGCACGAGCGAGCCCATGCCCGGCAGCGCGAAGAGCACCTCGATGATGACCGCGCCCGTGATGAGGCCCGGCAGCTGCAAAAAGATGCGGATGGTCACGGGGATCAGCGAATTGCGCAGCACGTGCCGGAAGAGCACCTGCGACGTGCTCAGCCCCTTGGCGTAGGCGGTTTCCACGAAACGGGAGGAAGTGACTTCCAGCACCTCGGAGCGCACGAGGCGCAGGATCGACGCGACCTCGATGACCACCAGCACCGTCACGGGCAGCACGAGCGACGCGGCGTTGGAAAAGCCGGAAATCGGCAGCCATTTGAGCTGGATGCTAAAGAACCTTATGAGGAACACGCCAAGTATGAAGTTCGGGATTGAATACAGGATCAGCGAGAGCGTGACGATCCCCTTGTCGACGAACGTGCTTTTCTTGTATGCCGTAATGAGTCCGAGCGGGACGGATATCACATAGGAAAGGAACATCGCGGGCAGCATCAGCATGAGCGTGTACGGCAGGCGCTGCGCGATGAGGCTTGCAACCGGCTCGTTCATGGTGATAGATACCCCGAGGTCGCCTTTTATCAGGTTGGACGCCCATACGAAGAACCGTACGGGCGCGGGCTTGTCGAGGCCCCACCTCGCGCGCATTTCCTCTTTGACCTCGTCCGTCACCATGGGGTTCGTGATGAGGTTGATGGGGTCGCCCCCCGGCAGCACCTGCAGCAGGACGAACAGGATGACGGTGGATAAAATGATGATTAAAATCCCCGTGGCGAGCCTGCGGATCGCGTATCGCAGCATGTCGTATCTCCAAATCAATCAGGTCAATCGGGAAAGGAATAAAAACGACAGTGTCGGCGGGATCGGGTATCAACCGAGTCCCGCCGACGCCCAACTCATGAAAAGTATAACGGAGTCCGGTTCAGCCGTCCAGCGTCAGTTGGCCTTCGTGGCGTCGTTGAGGTAGATGACGCCGTTGACGATCTTGATGCCTGTGACCGCGTTGCGGTACGCCATGTAGGCGGTCGGGTTGTAGAGGCTGATCATGGGCACAAAGCTGTACACAAGGTCCGCGGCCGCGGCGTATTTCTGCTGGCGCACGAGGATGTCGTTGTTGAAGTCGGCCTCGGCGCACAGCGCGACGAGCTGCTGGTAATCCGGGCTGTTCGCCATCATCTGGGTGGGTTCCTGTGTGAAGGTGAAGGTGAAAATGTTCGCGTCGGACCAGCCGCAGCTCCAGACGAGCAGGTCGTAGTCGCCGGTCTGCGCGGTTTCCGCCGCCATGGCGCCGTCGATGGCCTTGATGATGAGGTCGATGCCCACGGCCTTGAATTGCGCCTGCATAATGGTGGCGGCGGTTTCGACATCCGCCTGCCCGCTCACGATGCACATTGTGAGGGAGAAGGGCGCGCCGTCCTTATCGAGCATGCCGTCCCCGTCGGAATCGGCGTAGCCGACCTCGGCAAGCAGCGCCTTGGCCCCTTCGGGGTCGTACGAGAACGCGCTCTTGAACTTATCCTCCACCGCCTGCGAGCCGCCCACCCACTGCGGGAGCAGCGGGCCGTAGGTCGCGATGGCGGCGCCGCTGAGCGCCTGCACAATCTGGTCCCTGTCCGTGGCGAGGTTCAGCGCGGTCCTCACGGCAAGGTCGGGTATGCGGTTGGAGTTGATCGCCGCGTAGAACATGGCCGTGGTTCTGTTTTCCACAACCGTAACGTCCGGGTTGGCCATGAGGCTCTCGACGCTGTCGGTGGGAATGTCGAAGATCAAATCGACGTTGCCGGCCTCAAGCTCGCTCACACGGGTGAAGGCGCTGGGAATGGTGCGGATGCGAATGGTGTCGAAGTAGAACGCGCCGTGGTTATCGACGAGCGGGTTGTTGGTTTTGAAGTTCTCGTTGGCCTGGAGCAGCATATAATTGCCGCGGTTCCACTCCGCCACCGTATAGGGGCCGTAGCCGACGGGCGCGGTCATGAAGGCGGCGTCCCCGAGGGAGGAGGCGACGGCGGCGTTCATGATCGCCGAAAGCGGGCTGGCGATGACGGACATCATGGCGCTGGGCTGCGTCATACAGCGGAGCACGACGGTCTTCGCGTCCGGCGCGTCGACGCCCTGAATGATCATATAGAGGAACTTCAGCGGCGCGATCTGGAGAAGCCGCTCGAAGGATGCCTTGACGGCCGCGGCGTCAAGCGGATCCCCGTTGGGGAAGACGAGCCCTTCGGGAAGCGTGAAGGTGATGGTCTTGCCGTCGTCCGAATAGCTCATTGACTCGCACAGCGCGGGCACATAGGCGGTGTTGTCCGCGTTGGGGACGATGAGGGGCTCGTAGAGCATGTTCACATCGAACCCAAAGCCCGGCATCTGCTGGGGATCCAGGCCCAGCGACTCGCCCGAAAGGCCGACGACCAGCTCAACGGGCTCCTCGGGAACCGCGGTTTCCGAGGGCGCGGCAGTATCGGGGGCCACGGTGGGCGCTGTGGTCGCGCTGCCGGGGTTGGAGCCGGAGCAACCCGCCAGGAATGTCAGGATAAGCGCGATACACAGGAGAAGAGAAACCTTTTTGCTCATAAATGATCTTGACATTTTAGCATCTCCTCACTAATATTTACTTGTGGTTAATTAACCGTGGGTGAATTATTG
>DATMYG010000023.1:0-7345 GCA_035561055.1 Clostridia bacterium
CGACGCGTCCGGTTTCGGCTTGTTCGACGTTAAGGAACGCCGCTGGGCGTACGAACTTATCCGTAAAGCGGGGCTGGATACGGATATGTTTCCCGATGTGGCCGAGTCCGTAGCCGTGACGGGGGAGGTGCGCGCGTCGGCGGCCGCCGCGACGGGCATACCCGCCGGCACGCCCGTATTCGGAGGGGGAGGGGACGCCGTCATTTCAACCGTGGGTATGGGGCTCGCGCTGCCGGGGCGTGTCGGCGTCACGCTGGGCACGTCCGGCGTCGTCGCTACGGGACTCGAGCGTTACCGGGCGAATCCGGGGGGCAGGCTGCAGCTTTGCTGCAACGTGCTGCCCGGCGCGTGGCATATCTTCGGTTGCACGCTCAATGCGGCGGGGTCCTACCAGTGGTTCAAAAACGCGCTGGGGGATATGGAAACGTTCCTCGCGCCACAAACGGGGGAGGACGCGTACGCGGCGCTGGATTACGCCGCGCAGCAGGTCGCGCCCGGTGCGGACGGGCTATTGTTCCTGCCGTATTTAAACGGAGAACGCTGTCCGCACAACGACCCCCGGGCGAAGGGGGCGTTCGTGGGGCTTTCGCTTGCGCACGGCAAGGGGCATTTCGCCCGCGCGGTGCTCGAGGGCGTAGCTTTTTCGCTGCGCGAGGTGTTCGAGCTTGTCGCGCCCGGCGGCGCGGAGGAGATCGTGCTCGCGGGCGGCGGCGCGAAAAGCGGGCTGTGGCGCGCCATCATCGCGGATGTGTTCGGCTTGCCCGCCGTTACGGTGTACGGCTCGGAAGAAGGCGGCGCGTATGGCGCGGCGCTCGTCGCGGGCGCGAATCCCGCCATGTGGGGCGACCTTGTGCGCGCAATGTCCCTTGTGCGGCAGAAAAGCCGCACGCTGCCGGAGGACGGTCACACGGCGCTGTATCAAGAGCGGTATGCCGCATACAAGCGCCTGTATCCGGCGCTCCGGGACGCGGGGGTGTGAGCGCATCCCGGCCCGATGCTGCGGATGCACAAAAGCCGTCCCGGAGGACGGCTTTTTCGCGTAAAGCACCCATGCTCTAGTCCATGTTGATGCACGCGGCGAAGTGGTTCTTTCCCACCTCGACGAGGGGCGGCTTCGTCGTCGCGCATTCCGCAAGCGCCTGCGGACAGCGCCCGGAGAAACGGCAGCCCCGCGGCGGATCGATGGGGCTCGGGATGTCGCCCTGCAGGATGATTCTCTTACTCTGCGCGCCGGGCACCACGTCAAGCACGGCGGAGATGAGCGCTTTCGTGTACGGGTGCCGCGGGTCGCGGAAGATCGCCCGGGCGTCCCCGCGCTCCATCACGTTGCCAAGATACATCACGGCCATCGCGTTGCAGAAGTTCCGTACGGTCGCCAGGTTATGGGAAATGAACAGGTAGGTCATACCGAGCTTCCCCTGCAGCTCCGCGAGCAGGTTAAGAATCTGCGCGTGGACCGATACGTCCAGCGCGGAGACCGGTTCGTCGCATAAAAGCAGCTCGGGCCCGAGGCTGATCGCCCGCGCGATGCCGATGCGCTGCTTCTGCCCGCCGGAAAAGTCGGAGGGGTAGCGGCATAGGTCGCGCTCCGAAAGGCCCACTTGATGGAGCAGCTCCACGACGCGCTTCTCCATTTCCTCCCGCGTGAAGCCGCCCTTAATGCGCATCGGCTCGGATATGATCTGATACACGTTGAAGCGCGGGTTGAGCGAGGAGAACGGGTCCTGGAAAATCAGCTGCATATCGAGCCGCGCGCGCCTGAAATCGCGCCGGTTCATCGCGAGCAGATCGCGCCCCATGAAGCGGATGCTGCCCGATTGCGGTTCGACGAGGCCGAGTATTGCGTTCGCGAGCGTACTTTTTCCGCAGCCGCTCTCGCCGACGATGCCGAAGGTATCCCCCCGGTTGACCGTAAGCGATACATCCGTGAGCGCCTCGACCTTTTTGCGCGCGAACGGCAGCCCGCCCCGGACGGGGAAGTGCACGCTCAGGCCGTCGATTGCGAGCAGCGGCGCGGCGGGGTCTTTTTCCATCTGTTCCATCGCCCGGTTCATAGCGGTTTCTCCTTGTGATAACAGCGTACCTGACGATCTGCGCCCACATCCTCGAGACGCGGCATCCTCTCGCGGCAGATGTCCGTCGCAAGCTTGCACCTTGGATGGAAATAGCAGCCGTCCGGCTTCTCCATGGGGTCGGGCACCTGCAGGGGGATCTGCTCGAGCCTTTCACCCTCTTTCTGGCTCATGCGCGGCACGAGCGCGAGAAGCCCGCGCGTGTAGGGATGAAGAGGGTTGTCAAACAGCGCGCGCATGGGCGCTTTCTCCACGATTTTGCCCGAATACATGACGTAGACCGTATCTGCCATCTGCGCCACGACGCTCAGGTCGTGGGTGATGAGGATGAGCGAGGTGCCGTGCCCACGCTGCATGTTTTTAATAAGGTCGAGAACTTGCGCCTGTATGGTTACGTCCAGCGCGGTGGTGGGTTCGTCCGCGATGATGAGCTTGGGGTCGCACGCGAACGCCATCGCGATGAGCACCCTCTGGCGCATTCCGCCCGAAAGCTGATGCGGATAGTCGTTGTAGCGGCGCTCCGGGGAGGGCACGCCCACGAGGCGCAGCGCGTGGATCGTATGCGCCTTCGCCTCCCGCTTGGAGAGATTCGTATGGCGCAGGTACACCTCGTCGATCTGCCGCCCTATGGGGGCGACCGGATTGAGGGCGGTCATCGCGTCCTGAAAGATGATCGACATTTCTTTTCCACGGATATCCTGCAACTCCTTATCGGAAAGCGCCGTGAGTTCCCGCCCGCCGAACATAAGCGCGTCCGCATCGACGAGGGCTGGGGGAGAGCCCAATAGCCGCATGATCGCGAGGGACGTGACGCTTTTGCCGCAGCCGCTCTCGCCGACGATCGCGACGCACTCGCGGCGGCCCACGTCGAGGTCGATTCCCTCCACCGCGCGCACGATCCCGGCCTCTGTCGGGAAAACCACCTTGAGGCCTCCCACCGTAAGCTGATTTTCCATCACAGGGCACCTCCCTGCTGCGCGGATGCGGACTCTGGCGGGCTCGCATCCGGGACTTCGTTCATGCCGCGGAACACCTCGTCCAGATAGCGGTTGTTCATCTGTTTGAAGAGCCTGGCGAGGCCGCTGGTCTTCTTCATGCGCGGGTTAAGGAGTTCCTCGAGCGCGATGCCGATCTGCATGAAGGAGAACACCGAAAGAAAGATGCCGATGCCCGGGGCGAGGATCCACCACCAGTGGCCGAAGAGCAGCGCGCCGCCGCTTTGCGCCTCGGCGAGCATTTTGCCCCAGCTGATGGCCGTCGGGTCCCCCAGTCCCAGGAAGGAGAGCCCGGCTTCCGCCACCATGATGCCGGCGCTGGTCAGCGCCGTGCTCATGATCAGAAGGTGCGAGCAGCCCGGCAGGATGTGCCGCATCATGATGCTCAGGCGGCCCGCGCCCGCAATTTCCGCTGCGACGACGTAATTGCTGCTCTTGATGACCAGCACCTGCGAGCGGATTGTGCGGGCAAGGCCGGTCCATCCGAAGATGGTGAAGATGAAGATGATCATGAAATAGCTCTTGCCGAACAGGTTTGTCAGCACGATCGTGATGGGCAGCGTGGGGATGACGAGCAGCACATCCACCACGCGCATGACGAGCATGTCGACGAAGCCCCCGACATACCCCGCGAGTACGCCCATGAACGCGCCGAGAAACGCGATGCAAAGCCCTGTCGCGATGCCGACCGCGAGCGACACGCGCGTGCCGTAGACGAGCATGCTGAAAATATCCTGCCCGGTACTGATGGTGGTGCCCAGAGGATGGGCGAACGAGGGAGGGAGGCCCTTATCCGTCCGCTGGGTGACGTCGTAGGGATCGTAGGGCGCGATGAGCCCCGCGAAGACCGCGCACAGGATCAGCAGCGTTACGATGACGACTCCCACGCGGCCCTTCTTATGCCGCCATACGCTCAAAAGAAGGTTTCGTTTTTTCATGCATTATCTCCTTGCGCCGATGGCCGCGCGCGGGTCGAGCAGAGCATAGACGAGATCGGTCACGAGGTTGGCGAGCAGCGCGAAGCCCGACATAAACAGCATGATGCCCATCATGAGCGGATAATCGTTCGAGTTGTTGGCGTTGAGGAAAAGCGTGCCCATCCCGTTCCAATTAAAGATTTTTTCGATGACGACCGCTCCACCGATGAGGCCGCCCACGCTCATGCCAAGGCTCGTCACGATGGGCAGCAGCGCGTTGCGAAGGGTGTGCCGGAACAGGACCTGCCGCGCGGGGAGGCCCTTGGCCTTCGCGGTCATAACGAAATCTTCGTCCGATACGGCGATGACGCTGTTGCGCGTGTTGACGCCGTAGCCGATGACGCTGCCCACGCTCATGCTGATGATGGGGAGCGCGGCGTTCTGCGCCACCTGAATGATCGTACGCCAGGACCAGTCGAAGTTCGAAACGAGGTTCGTATCCGTATAAGCGGGAAAAATCTCCCACTCGAAGCCGAGGTACATCGAAAACACGAGCGCCAGGAAAAACGCGGGGATGGCCGTGGCGATGGTGGAGGCGTTCAAAAGCGCCATGTCGAGGCCCTGCCCGCGCCGGCTCGCTGCATAGGCGCCCACGACGATGCCCAGCGTCGAGCCGATGAGCAGCGTTGTCACCGAAAGCACCAGCGTCCAGGGCAGGCGCTGCCTGATGAGATCGCTGACCTTGGGGTAGCCGTTCTGGTAGGAGGTGCCCAGGTCGCCATGCATCAGGTCGGTGACGTAGGAAAGGAACTGCTCTCCGGTCGATACGTCGAAGCCGTAGAGCTTGCGCGTGTTGGCCTTGACGATTTCATACTCGACGTTGGACATGCTGCCCTGCGGCGGATAATAGCGCTCCGCCGGATCGTCGACGCCGATGCGCGGGATAAAAAAATCAAGCAACACGACGATTGCGAAGATGAACGCCGTGTAGAGGATTCTCTTCACGACATAAGACGCCTTCATGCCGATTCCTCCCTGCTTAGTGCCGGTGGACGAGGCTGCGCAGCGTTTCCGCGTTCAGCGCCGTCTGCCCGGCGGATATCTGGTAGTTCGCGAAGCGGTCCGTGCGGTAAACCGAAAGCACGTCCGCGCTGTAGAGGGGGATTTTATAAAACATGTTCGCGACGGCGAGCTGCATCTGCTCCGCAAGGCGGTATTTCTCGTTACGGTTGAGCGTGGCGCGCATGCTCTCCACGAGCGCCGTGAAATCCTCATCGATATGCCTGCCATAGTTGGAGGACTTGCTGAGGTTCACGAAATGCGCTTCGGCCATGACGTCGATGTTTGTCTCGCTCAGGGTCACTTTCTGGATGGTCATGTCGAAATCGCCGGAGTACAGGTAGGTGTTCTCCGGATTGGACCCCTTGGCCTTGAATACGACGTCGATGCCGATGCGCTGGAACTGCACCTGCAAATATGAGATGAGCGACTGCTCGCCCGGCGTGCCCAGTATTTCAAAGGTGATCTTCCTGCCCTCATAAAGGCGGTAGCCGTCCTCATCCCGCTCGGGGCAGAAGGAGTCCAACAGCGCGTTGGCCTGGGCGATCTCTTCGGCCGTGCCTCCCTGCTCCACGATGAACGAAGCCGGGTTGTAAAACGGCTGTTCCCTGCCGACGAGGCCTTGGGAATACGGCTGGCCCGTGCCGTTGAGCACCTTGCCGATAAGCTCCTGCTGGTCTATGCACAGCGCGATCGCCCGGCGGAAATCGGCGTTTGAGAGGAGCGCGCGCTCGGGGGTTGCCATATCCTCCGGCGCGTTCATGTTCAGCACGAGCGTGTCGACGAACAGCGCGGGCGCGCGCATGACCTCGATGTTCCCGTCGTCGCCAAACAGGTTCGCGTAGTTCGCGCTGATGGGCGCGTCGAGGATATCGATGTGCCCCTTCTTGAGGGCGTAAAGCGCGACGTTAATGTCCTGATACAACAAGAAAATTAACTTTTCGGGCTTATAGAGCATGCCGCCGCCGTCGTCCTTCAGGTAATAATCGTCCCGGCGGACAAGGGCGAGCTGCTGGGAGTTGGAGTTTGCCGCGTCGAGCGCATACGGCCCCGAGCCTACGGGATTCGCGTAGGCCGCGATCTGCGCGTCCGTCGGAGTGCGGTTGATGAGCGGATGCTCCGGGGAGATCAGCGGCTCTATGATATGCTTGGGCAGGATCAGCACGGTCGAGGTCAGCGTGGCGACAGAGCCGAGCACCTTGTTCACACGGAAATAAACCACCGTGTCGCGCTGGGACGCGGGGATGTCGTATCCGGCTTCCTTCGCGCCATGGTCGTAGGTAAAAATGCCCTGCCCCGTAAGCTTGCCGTTGCTGTAGGTGTGCTGAACGTCGTTGACCCACACGAGCGCGCCTGCGTGCTGCGAAAGCGCGTAGTTGGCCGCGAGATCGAAGGTGAAATATACATCCTCCGCCGTGAGCGGCTCTCCGTCGCTCCAGGTGATGTTGTCATGGAGGATGAATTTAACGGTCATGTAGGTCGTGTCGTCCCCTCCGTAGACCTGCTCGAGCTTATCGTAATCGATCCCGCCGTTGGGCAAAACGATCGGCCGGTCGTTTTCATCGACAAAATACCATTCCTTCGCAAGGCCGGGCCCGTATTCCCCCGTTTCCTCGTCGTAGGGCGAGAGGGTGTCGTAAAGCAGGCTCGCGATGGTCGGATCCACGCCGTCGCGGCTCTGCCAGGGCAAAAAGGAAGTCGGGAACGCCGAAACGGCCTCCCCGATGTAGAGCGTGCTTGTGGAATCCCCCCGGCGGGGGACTGCCCCGGTATCGGAGCAGCCCGCCGCGAGGGTCGCGAACAGTACGATCAGAAGGATGGACGACAGCGTCCGCCTATTCATAAGGGTACTCCATTTTGGTGCCAAAGCCGTCCTTCGAGACGCAATTGTCCCAGATTTCCTCGATTTTGAACAGGTACGCGGG
This sequence comes from Clostridia bacterium, assembly GCA_035561055.1. Taxonomy (GTDB): domain Bacteria; phylum Bacillota; class Clostridia; order Christensenellales; family CAG-138; genus Phil1. Next base: position 6,969 of record DATMYG010000023.1, read on the forward strand.
ACGGCTGAGCCAGCGCTCCATGTTAGGCGCGTGGTAGACGTCGTGCTGCGCGTTGAGGAACTGCTGGTAGATTTCCGGCAAGCCGGAATCGTTCTCGTCCATGATGAGCACTTTGCCGCGCAGCTCGTAGCTGATCGCGGGTGGCTGGTAAAAACAGAGCGTCGCTTCAGGGTTGGCTTTGAAGTTCGCGTAGCTGTGCTTCTTTGCCATTTCGAGGCTGCCAACCTGCGTAAAATCCACGCGAGCCCGGGCTTCCTCGCCGTACATATACTTTTCGAGCACCTTGAGGCCCCGCGTGCTGTCCTCGCGGTCGTCCGGGGCATAGGTTTTGATGTGCGCCACATAGGCCGCGAGCGTCTCCTCGAGGTACTCGGGCT
>DATMYG010000024.1:0-5686 GCA_035561055.1 Clostridia bacterium
AGAGGCATCGCGATGCACTGCGCGCGAAGCGCAAGCGCGCCGATCTCCGTAACGGTGGGATCGTCGCGGATAAACAGCCCGAGAAGCTGCGGCGCAAAGGCGAACGCGGCCGCCGCGAGCAGCGTCATGACGCTTACGCCCACCGCGAGCGTGAAGCGGTACCCCCTGCGCACGCGGGAATAGAGCCCGGCGCCGTAGCTGTATCCGCACACGGGCTGGTAGCCCTGGCCGATGCCCAGCGATACGCTGAAGATGAACATGAAGAGTTTCGTCACGATGCTCATGGCGGCGACGGCGGCATCCCCATACGCGCGCGCACTCAGGTTGAGGGCGATGGTCGCGGCGCTAGCTAAGCCCTGACGCAGCAGCGCGGGCGCGCCCATACGGAGAATGTCCCAATACGCGCGTACCGCCCGCGGGATGTGCCGGGGGGAAAGGCCGACGATGGTTTTCTTTCTCAGATAAACGGAGAGCAGCACGACGAAGCTCACGATCTGGCCGATGGCGGTTGCGATGGCGTCGCCCGCCGTCCCCCAGCCGAACACGAAGATGAACAGCGGATCGAGGCACACGTTCACGACGCTGCCGATAATGATGCCGATCATCGCGATGCGGGTCTTCCCCTCTGCGCGCAGGGTGTTGTTGAGCACAAAGCTCGCGGCCATGGGCGCGGCGGCGATGAGGATGTACTGCGCATAGTCGCGCGCGTAGGGCAGCATCGTGGGGGTCGCGCCCAGAAGATTCATGATCGGGTCGAGCCAGACGAGGCCGCAGGCCGTGACGACGAGGCCGAGCAGGAACGCGAGCAGCATCGCGGCGGAGGCCGCGGCGTCCGCCTTCTGGTTGTTTCGCTCGCCGAGCTTGCGCGAGATGATGCTCGAAGCGCCCTGACCGATCGTAAAGCCCACGGCCTGTATGATCGCCATCAGCGGGAAGGCGATGCCCACGGCGCCCGTTGCGCTCGTGCCGAGCTTGGAAATAAAATAGGTGTCCGTCGTATTGTAGAGCGCCGTAACGAGCATGCCGACTACGGCGGGGACCGCGAGGGCAGTAATAAGCCCCGCGACCGGGGCTGAAGTCATTTTCCTGAATTGTTCTTCCTGATGCCGCTCCATACCCTGAGTTTATGCCAAAAGGCGCATGAGTAAACCGTCCGCGTCCCGCGTGAGCGCGGCGAGCAGGGCCTTGAGCCGGTCCGCGGTCGTTTCGTTCGCGCCGATGTAGAGCTTGAGCTTGGGCTCTGTGCCGGAAGGACGCACGCAAAGCCACGCGCCGCCTTTCAAAAAATAGCGCAGGACGTTCTGTCCATCGGGCAGGAGATCTTCCGCTTTTTCGACGGGGATACCCGCGAATTCCTCCGGCGGCGCTCCGCGAAGCCTCTCCATTGCGCCCGCGATGCGCGCGAGGCCCTCCATGCCCTCGAGGGTATAAGATTTGACGCTCTCGTCGAAATATCCGTAGAGCCGCGCCATGTCGTCGAGCACGCCGCATAGCGTCTTGCCCTGTTCCTTGTAATACACGCAGGCCTCCGCCGTGAGCATCGATGCCAGAACCGCGTCCTTGTCGCGCGAGAAGCCGCCCGCGAGGAAGCCGTAACTTTCCTCGAAGCCGAACAGGAACGTACCCTTGCCCGTGCGGGCGGATTCGTCGATCTTCTCCGAAATGAAGCGGAAGCCTGTGGGCACGTCGAAACAGGCGACGCCGAACGCTTCGCAGATGGCCTCGGCCATGCGCGTGCTCACGAGCGACTTGACCGCGAAGCCGTCCTTGGGCAGCGTCCCCTTCTCCTTCATGGAGGAGAGCAGGTAATGTAAGAGCAGGCAGCCGATTTTGTTGCCGGAGAGCACGGAAAACATGCCCCCTTCGCCGCGCAGGGCAAGCCCCATGCGGTCCGCGTCCGGATCGGTGGCGAGTATCGCATCCGCGCCGACCTCGTCGGCGAGCGGTATAGCGAGCGCGAAGGCGTTGGGATCCTCGGGGTTGGGCGCTTTCACGGTGGGGAAGCGCGGGTCGGGTTCAGCCTGCGCAGGTACGACGGACACGTGCGCGACGCCCACGCGGTTAAGCAGCGCCGTCACCGGCACGAGGCCGGAACCGTGTAGAGGCGTATAGATGAGGCGAAGTTCCTTCCCTTTTTCGCGCATGAGCTCCGGCCACTGGAGAAGGGATGCCGTGGCGGCGTAATACGCCTCGTCCGTTTCGCTTTCTATGGTTTCGATCAGCCCCGCGCGCCGCGCCTCCTCTTCGGGCATGGACGGCACGTCGAAATAATCGAAACACCTCATGCGCGCGTAGATTTCCCGCGCCTGCTCGGGGCCGCACTGGCCGCCGTGCTCCCAATAAACCTTGTAGCCGTTGTACGCGGGGGGGTTGTGGCTTGCCGTCACGACCACGCCCGCGATGCAGCCGAGGTGCCTGAGCGCGAAAGAGAGGAGCGGCACGGGGCGGAGGCTTGGGAACAGGCGCGCCTTCACGCCGTGCGCCGCGAGGGTTTTTGCGGTTTCAAGCGCGAAGAGCGAGGATTTCTCGCGCGAATCGTAGGCGATGGCAACACCGCGCTCCTTGCCCTGCGGGAAGGAGAGGACGTAGTCCGCAAGGCCCGCCGTCGCGCGTTTCACGACGGGGACGTTCATGCGGTTGGTGCCCGCGCCGAGTATGCCGCGGAGGCCGGCCGTGCCGAATTCCAGCGGGGCGTAGAAGCGTTCCTCGATCTCGCGCGGGTCGTGCGCGATGGAGATTAGCTCCCCGCGCAGCGCGTCGCCCTCCTCCAGCTGCGCGAGCCAGCGCTCGTATTCAGTGCGGGATGACATTCATACCTCCTTCTCGGCGGCGCGGGCGAGCGCTTCCGGCGCTTCGCCCGAGGAGAGCAGCGTGTTCCTGAGCATGCTGAAACTGCCCTCCGCCCCGACGATAACATGGTCGTGCAGCGTGATGCCTATGCCCGAGAGCGCCTCGCACACGGCCTTGGTAGACGCGATGTCGGCGCGGGAGGGCTTGGGGTCCCCGGAGGGGTGGTTGTGCGTGAGGATGACGGAATTTGCGCCGTGGCGCAGCGCAAATTCCACGATCAGGCGGGGATAGATGACGTTTTCGCCGAGGGTGCCCGCGCTTACAAGGTCGCAGTGGAGCACGCGCCGTTTTTTATCGAGGCTGACGCAATAGGTCGCCTCGTATTTGCCGCCGCCCGCGAAGAGATTCTCGCAGAACTTCGCGGCCTCCTCGGGCGTGCTGATCGCAGTGCGTGCGCCCGCCCTGGCGGCGAGGCCCCTGAGCGCGCCTGTAAGGGAGAGGAGCACGGCGGCGTACTCCCCGATGCCGGGGTAGGTCATAAGCTCTTCCACGGGCGCCAGGAGCACGCGCTCGAGCGAGCCGTAGCGCCCGATCAGCCCGTGCGCGAGGGAACTGACGTCCCTGCGTGGGATTGCGTACGTCAGCAGAAGCTCCAGCAGATGGTGCTCGTGGAGCGCCGTCGTGCCGCCCTTGATATACGATTCGCGCAGCCGCTGCCTGTGGCCGCCGTGATCGTGGTGTTCCATAACATTATGCTTCCGGGGAAGGCACAGCTTCATCCGGGGCGCGCCGGAGGTGTTTCCTGCCGACGATGAGCGTGACGCCGGCCGCGAGGAACAGAAGGATGATGCTCAGGATTCCCAGCGACGAGCGGTCCGTGAGGGAATACACCAGCGAATAGAGCGCGGGGCCGATTACGCAGGAGAACTTGCCGAAAATATCGAGGAAGCCGTAAAACTCGTTGGAGCGCTCCGGCGGGATGAGCTGGCCGAAATACGAGCGGGAAAGCGCCTGGATGCCGCCCTGCACCGTGCCCACGAGGACCGCGAGGGCCCAGAACAGGATGCTCGACACCCCGCGGTGGTCCTGCAGCGCCTTGAGGGACGACGCGTCGTTCATCAGGCCGCCGAGGTCCGCTTCGATGTTGGATACGGCGGCGACGGCATTTTCCCGCGCGGCCGCGCTTGTGAAGGCGTATTTGCCGTTTTCTGCGTCCGCGATGCCCGTCTGCAGCACATCGATCATTGCGGCGAACTCCTCGCCGCGCGCGTCAGAGGCGAGCAGGTCGCGCCCGCCGGACTTGACGTCCTCCACAACCTCGAGCCACACTTTGTTATCCTTGCCGTCCGCAAAACTGACCCCCTCGACCGCGGCGCTCAATTGTGTGTTGTATTGATGAAGGTACGGCTCCACGTTCTGCCCCATGCCGAAGCCCAGGATCGTGATGACGAAGTAGACCGCCACCGCGATGGAAATCATCCTGATGCCGCCGACCTTCTTGGCGAGGTTGCCAAAAAGGATCGAGAAGGGCACGGCGACGATCTGCGTCACCAGCAGCGCGAGGATCATGCCGATGGTGCCAAGGCCCAAGGTGTTGCCGTACTTGGTCGCGAGGCTGATGATGGTGTCCACGCCGTCGATATAGAAGAAGTAGGCAAGGATGAAGGTCAAAATCCGCTTGTCCTTGACGATGTCCCGGAAGGTCTTGACGGCGTTTTTGAAGGCTGCCTTCGCGAGCCGCGCGGGCGGCTCCTCCACGCTGTGCACCTGTTTGACGTTTTTAAGGAAGGGGATGCTGAATATGGTCCACCATACGACCACAATTAGGATGGCGATTTTATAGGAAAGGACGCTCTGCTCCATGAGCATCATGACCGCGATGGAAATGATGAAGGGGATCGTGCTGCCGCCGATGTAGCCCGCGGCGTAGCCCCAGGAGGAGACGCGGTCCATGCGCGCCGGCGTGGTGACGTCCGTAAGGAAGGAGTCGTAGAACAGGCACGAGCCCGAGAAGCCGATGCGCGAGAGTACGTAGCCCACGAGCATCCACTGCCAGTCGTTGACAAAGGCCATGGCGCCCGTAAAGACCACGCCTATGGCGACGAAGGCCGTGAAGAGCTTCTTTTTCATGCCGGTGAAGTCCCCGATGGCGCCGAGCATGGGCGCGAGCACGGCGATGATGAGGTTGGCGAGGGATACGGCGTAGCCGAAGACCTTGTCGCCCAGATCCGTGGAGATGATGCCGAAGTAAATGGGGAAAATCGCCGCCATGATGTTCGTGGCGTAAATGGAGTTTGCCCAGTCGTACATGATCCAGGATTTCTCGATTTTTGTGAACTTCTTCGAGAGCTTGCCCGCAAGCTGTTCCATAGAATGCCCCCTTCTTTCGCTTTTCCGAAATGATGCCGTATGATGTCTGCTTTAAGCCCATTATAATCCAAACGAAGAAGGGAATACAAGGCATATCGCGCCCGCGCGTCTGTGCGCCGGATGAAGCGCGGCGGCACTTTCACGCGCGCCGCGCGCGGTGCGAAGCAAGCCGAATTTTTCCGCTTTTTGCGAACGCGGCGAAGCCCGCCGCCTCGGTTGACAGCGCGCCCGCTCTCGCCTATAATAGACTGTGCCGCGGCGGGGATAAGTTCCTGCGCGCCGCGGCGCGTGTTCCCGTAGCTCAGCAGGATAGAGCGTTCGCCTCCTAAGCGAAAGGCCGCGCGTTCGAATCGCGCCGGGAACGCCATCCTCCATGAGGACGTATAGCTCAACGGATAGAGCTCCCCTTTTGCGAAGGGGCTGATGCGGGTTCGAATCCCGCTACGATGATTACATCCCATCAAATTTGATGGGATTTTTCATTTAATATCGTTGCTGAACTGCATCTACCTTGTCGACATTAAAC